>JASJBB010000014.1 GCA_030066735.1 Woeseiaceae bacterium
AGAAGCTCGTAGGCGAGCGTCGTGCCCGAGCGGGGCAGCCCCACGACGAATACGGGCGACGCCGCTTCGCCGCGCGCCCCGGCCAGGCGGTCGAGCGGTGCGACGGTGCGGTTGACGAGTTCCAGCCCGCGGCTCGCCACCCCGTTCATCGCTTCACCGGTTTGGTTATCACGAAGATGAATCCCGGACTCAGGAAGCCGAGAAGGCGCAGCAGGCCGGTTGGCACCGCTCGAAAGACCCGCCAGGTTGCCGCGGCGCCTGGTGACCGCGCGCGATGTTTGACCAGGTCCGGCATGGCGTCGCGCACTTCGAATGCGGACAGCCAGCGCCTCAGCTGCCAGTACGTGGTTGAATAAGCGTCGAGGATCCCGGCCTTATCCGGCGCGAAGCGTTCGAGTATCGACAGCGCCCAGCGGCGCGGTATCCAATGGATGAACGGCCAGTGCACGTGCGGCTCGATGGGGTATAGCAGGTTCGGTCCCGCGAAATAGCAGACCCCGCCGGGCTTGAGTATGCGGTGAATCTGCGCGATCAGCTGCGTGGGTGACGGAACGTGTTCATACACCTGGTTGCAGATGACGACGTCGACCGAATCATCGTCGATGCCCAGTGATTCGATCGACGACTCGACGAAGCTCAGGTTCGAGCGCTTGTCGGTGAACTCCTGCCAGCGCTGCCAGGGTTCCGGGTCGACGCCCGTGACCGACCGGAATGCGGGAGCGAGGTGATAGCTGATGCCGCCACTGCCGCAACCGATGTCGACGCAGTCCAGCGTCGCGAGGTCGAGGTCGGTGAGCAACTCGAGGCATTCGATGATCTGCGCTGCCTTGCGGTCGCGATGCTCGGCTCCCCAGTGCGGGTCGGCGGCAGGCGCGAGCGATTTCAGCGTTGTGTTCACCGCTCCAGCAGGCCGCTGACCGTATCGATGATGCGCCCGACTTCGGCATCGGTGAGACCGGGTCCCAGTGGCAGACTCACGGTCTGCTCGCCGAATGCTTTGGCGGCGGGGTAGTCGTCCGCCTTCCAGCCGAACTGTTCCTGGTAGTAGGTGTGCTCCGGCAGGCTGCGATAGTGCACGCCGACGCCGATGCCCGCCGCCGTCATGCGATCGATGAATTCGTCCCTGGACAGGCCGCAGCGCGCGGCGTCGATTCTCAGGGTATACAGGTGGAACGCGTGCCTCGTGTCCGCGGCGGGATCCAGCGGCCGGGAAACCGGCAAGTCCGTGAAGGCGTCCTGGTAGAGCTTCCATATGGTCTCGCGGCGCGCGTGACTGGTCTCGACGCGGCGCAGCTGGTGAATGCCGAGCGCCGCCTGCAGATCCATCATGTTGTATTTGAAGCCCGCTTCGACGACGTCGTAGTGCCGGTAGCCGTCGTCGCTGAAGCGCTTCCACGCGTCCTTGCTCATGCCATGCAACGCCAGCACCTTGATGCGATCGATATCGTCGTTCGAACGTGCCAGCACCAGGCCGCCTTCGCCGGTCACGACGTTCTTGGTGGCGTAGAAGCTGAAGCAGCCGAAATTGCCGAACGTGCCCATGCGCTTCCCGCGCCACTCGGATTCGATGGCATGCGCGCAGTCTTCGATGACGAGGAGGTCGTGCCTGTCGGCGAACGCCATGAGTTCGTCCATGTCGCAGGGGCGACCTGCGAAATGCACCGGGACGATGGCGCGCGTGTGCGGAGTGATGTGCTGTTCGGCGCGGCCGATGTCGATGTTGAGCGTATCCGGATCGATGTCAACGGGGACCGGCGTCGCGCCGGCATGGATGATGGCATTGGCTGTTGCGCAGAACGTCATCGCGGTCGTCAGTACCTCGGCGTCCTGCGGCAGCCCGGCGGCGATCATGCTGACGTGCAGTGCGGCCGTGCAGGAGTTGACGGCCGCGACACGGTTGTCCGCGACGCCGGCATAAGCCGCGAAGTCACGTTCGAACTGCGCGACTTTGGGTCCTGTGCCTATCCAGCGTGCCTGCAGCGACGCAACGACTTCCTCGATTTCGTCGCTCTGTATATCGGGTGCGCCGAAGACAATGAATGGCTGGTCGTTCGCCATATGCGGCCCGCCTAGCGCTCCAGCAAATCGAGCAGGTAATCGCCGTAACCGCTCGACGCGAGGGGGCGCGCAATCGCTTCGAGCTGCTCGGCCGTGATGAAGCCCATGTTGTAAGCGATTTCCTCGGGGCAGCAGATCTTGAAGCCCTGGCGTTCTTCGAGCGTTTCGACGAAATTCGAGGCCGCGAGCAGTGACGACTGTGTGCCCGTGTCCAGCCACGCGGTACCGCGTCCGAGGGCTTCGACAAAGAGCTCGCCGCGTTCCAGGTACAAACGATTGAGGTCGGTAATCTCGAGTTCGCCGCGGGCCGACGGCTGCAGGGTCTTGGCGAATTCGACGGCGCTGGCGTCGAAGAAGTACAGGCCGGTAACGGCGAAGCGCGATTTCGGGGACTCCGGTTTCTCCTCGAGGCTCAGCGCCTGCTCGTTCTCATCGAGTTCGACGACGCCGTAGCGCTCGGGATCCCTGACCGCATAGGCGAAGATCGTCGCGCCGGATTCGCGCACGGCGGCCTTTTGCAGCTTCGGCTGCAGGTCGGTACCGAAGAAGATGTTGTCGCCGAGTATCAGCGCGCAGGAGTCTCCGTCGAGAAACTCCTCGGCGAGTATCAGGGCGTGCGCCAGGCCGTCAGGGGACGGCTGGACCTTGTACGTGAAGTTCAGGCCGAGCTGCGAACCGTCGCCCAGCAACTCCTCGAAGCGCGGCGTGTCGAGCGGCGTCGATATGACCAGGATGTCGCGAATGCCGGCGAGCATCAGTATCGACAGCGGGTAATAGACCATCGGCTTGTCGTAGACCGGCAGCAGCTGCTTGGACAGGACCCGGGTCATCGGGTAGAGGCGCATGCCGGACCCGCCGGCAAGAATGATCCCCTTCATACGTTTGACGCCCTGTTGCTGTAGTTCAGGTCAAGCCACTGCCGGTATTGTCCCGAGGTAACGTCGTCCAGCCAGGCCTGATTGTCGAGATACCATTTAACGGTCTTTCGTATGCCGGATGCAAACGATTCGCCCGGCTGCCAGCCGAGCTGCTCGCCGATCTTTGCGGTGGACAGCGCATAGCGCCGGTCATGTCCCGGCCGGTCTTCGACGAACTCGACCAGGCCGGAACGCGGTCCGCTATCCAGCGCGGGCAGCCATTCGTCGAGCTCGGCGCAGATCGCCGCGACGACTTCCAGGTTGGTCATCTCGCAGTTGCCGGCGATGTTGTAGACCTCGCCGGGCACGCCGTCGGCCAGGACCCGGCACAGCGCATCGCAGTGATCGTCGACGTACAGCCAGTCGCGAACGTTCTTGCCGTCGCCGTAGACCGGCAGCGCATCGCCCCGTGATGCGTAGACGGTCATCAGCGGTATCAGCTTCTCGGGGAACTGCAGCGGGCCGTAGTTGTTGGAGCACTGCGTGCTGATCGTCGGCAGACCGTAAGTGTGAAAGTAGGACCGCACCAGGTGATCGGCCGCCGCCTTGGACGCCGAGTACGGACTGTTGGGCGCGTAACGATGCGCTTCGTCCGCCGGTGGTTCATCCTCGTCGAGCGATCCGTACACCTCGTCGGTAGAGACGTTCAGGAACCGGAAGTCGTCCGGGCAGTTCCCCGAGCGCCAGTACTCCAGCGCGGCGTCCAGCAGCGTGAAGGTCCCGACCACGTTGGTCTGCACGAAGTCCGCGGGTCCGTGAATGGACCGATCGACATGGGTCTCGGCCGCGAAGTGCAGTATCGCCCGCGGGCGGTGCTCAGCCAGTAACCCGGCGACGAGCTCTGCGTCGGCCACGTCGCCACGAACGAACAGGTGCCGTTCGTTGCCCGACAGCGCGTGCAGGCTACCGAGATTGCCGGAGTAGGTCAGCTTGTCGAGGTTGACGACGGTTTCGTCTGTCGCATCGCACCAGCGCAATACGAAGTTGGCGCCGATGAAGCCGGCCCCACCGGTGACGAGTATCGTCATCGAGTGAAGTGATCCTCGAGCACCTGTGCGACGCAGCTGGTCACGCGCTTGCCGGTTTCGATGTGCAGGAACTCGTTCGGTCCATGCGCATTCGACTTCGGCCCGAGCAGTCCCGTGATCAGGAACTGCGCCTCGGGAAACTTTTCGCCGAGCATGCCCATGAACGGAATCGTGCCGCCCGTGCCCATGTACATCGACGGCTTGCCGAAGAACGCCTCCGACGCCTTGTTCATCGACGCCTCGAGCCAGTCGTCGATCGCCGGCGCGTTCCAGCCCGCCATCGTCGACTCGACCTCGAACTCGACTTTGCTGAGCGGCGGCGCGTCCGCTGCGAGCGCCTGCCCGACCACCTCGGCCGCTTCGTCGGCATCGCAGGTCGGCGGCAGCCGGAATGACAGCTTGAGCGTGTTGAACGGCAGCAGCACGTTGCCCGCATTGACCAGCGTCGGCAGTCCGTCCGCGCCCGTGACGCTCAGCGTCGGCTTCCAGGTGTTGTTGAGCAGCAACTCGTAGTTGGACTCGCTCGGGTCCGGATCGTCGACGGCCCACGGAAATTTCTCGTAAGCGCCTTCACCCAGCGTCTCGGCCGCTTTCTTCGCCTGTTCGACGCGTTGCTCCGGAATCTCGACGTGGAGTCCTTCGAGCAGGATCTGGCCCGAATTCTCGTCCTCGATACGGCTCAGCAGTTTTCTAAGTACGCGGAAGCTCGAGGGCACAACGCCACTGGCCGTGCCCGAGTGCACGCCTTCGGTGAGCACGTCCACGCGCAGCTGGCCGGTGAGGTTGCCGCGCAGCGAGGTCGTGCACCAGAGCTGCTCGTAGTTGCCGCATTCGGCGTCCAGGCAGACAACGAGGCTCGGCGAGCCGATGCGATCCTCGAGCATGTCGATGTAGTAGGGCAGGTCGAAGCTGCCGCTTTCTTCGCAGCCTTCGACGATGACAATGCAATGCGCGTGTGGAACGCCCTGTTCCTGCAGCGCGCGGATCGCCGTCAGCGAACCGAACACGGCGTAGCCGTCGTCGGCGCCGCCGCGGCCGTACAACTTGCCGTCCTTGATGACCGGAGTCCACGGATCGAGGTCGTCGTCCCAGCCGCTGAACTCAGGCTGCTTGTCGTAATGGCCGTAAAGGAGGACGACGTCGTCCGAGTCGCCCGGGATGTCGATGAACAACAATGGCGTGCGCCCCTCGATGCGCACGATCTCGATGCTCATGTCCTTGATCGGCTGGGTCTTGCACCAGGCCTCGAGCATCTGCACGGCGGTTTCCATGTGACCGTGCTGGTCCCAGTCGGGGTCGAAGGCCGGTGACTTGTTAGGAACCTTAATGTATTCGCTGATCTCCGGGATGATCGAGTCGTCCCACATTGCGTTGACGAATTCAGCCGTTTTGTTGTTATCCATGAACCGTGTCCTTTCTAGTCGGTCAGTGAGCGGTAGATCGTCCGGGTCATCCGCTCGGTCGTGATGAAGCCCCAGTTCCAGGTGTCATGGTAGTCGGCCAGCGGATTGGCTGCGACAACCTCGTCGGCCGTCATGCCCTCGATGACGAGCGTCTCGATCCGGTCCTCGGCATCCTCGAGCATGTCCAGTGCGGCCTGCAAGTCGTCACGGCTGGCCAGCTCACCATGGCCCGGGATGATCACGGTGTCCTCGTCCGCCATCTTGATGAGTCTTCTCATCCCGGCAATGTAGCCGCGGACTGTGCCGCCGCTGTCCAGGTCGATGAACGGGAACATGTAGTTGAAGTGCAGATCGCCGGCTATGATGACGTCCGAGTCCATCAGGTGCACGGCCGCGTCGCCGTCGGTATGGGCGGCCTTGACGTGAAACACGTGGACTTGCTGGCCGTTCAGGTGAAAGTGGACGCCGTCCGCAAACGTAACAACCGGCAAACCTCCGCCGCCGCCTGCCGGGGCCGGGTCCGCAACCAGGCGCTTGCGCAGATTGTGGTGCGCAAAAATAACCGCACCGTTCTCGGCCAGCGTTGCGTTGGAGCCGACGTGGTCACCGTGCACGTGGGTGTTGACGACGAAGTCAATCGGCCGGCCGGCGAGCTCGTCGACCGTGGCGACGAGGTCCGCCGAAATCGGCGCCATGCCGTCGTCGACCAGGACGACCTTGTCTTCGCCGACGATCAGGGTCATGCCGGCACTGAAGCCATTGGCGCCGCTCAGCATGTAAACGCCGGGAGCGGCTTCGGTGACGCTGACCTCGGTCGCGACGTTCTGCGCATGGGTAGATAGCGCGAACAACAGGCTCACGCTGAACATCAATGCTCTCTGCATTACTGCCTCCAAGTTCAATCGCCCGCTGCAGCGGGCTCCTGCGCAGCGCCTTGTCAGGAGCTGCTCGGGAACGAAAACTGCGCCTTCTCCCTGACACCGCCCTTGGGCCAGCGTTGCGTGATTGTTTTGCGGCGCGTGTAGAACCGAATGCTATCAGGTCCGTAGGCGAATAGGTCGCCGAAAAGCGATCGTTTCCAGCCGCCGAAGCTGTGGATGGCGACGGGCACGGGCAGTGGCACGTTGACGCCGACCATGCCGACCTGGATGTTGTCCGTGAAATAGCGTGCGGCCTCGCCGTCACGCGTGAATATGCAGGTGCCGTTGCCGTACTCGTGGTCGTTGATGAGCTGCATCGCATGTTCCTGCGACTCGGCGCGGACGACACACAGTACCGGACCGAAGATCTCCTCGTTATAGATGCGCATGTCCGGCGTTACCCGGTCGAACAGGCAACCACCGAGGAAGAATCCTTCCTCGCGGCCGTCGACGACAAGATCGCGGCCGTCGACGACGAGATCGGCGCCTTCCTCGATGCCGAGATCGACGTAGCCACGCACCTTGGCGTGATGTTCCCTGGTCACCAGCGGACCCATGTGGTTGCTGGTATCCATGCCGTCGCCTACCTTGAGGTCGCTGAGCTCCGTCCTGAGTTTGTCGACCACCGTGTCCGCGGTTTCGTCGCCGACGCACACGGCGACCGAGATCGCCATGCAGCGCTCGCCGCAGGATCCGTAGGCCGCGCCCATGAGTGCGCTGACGGCATTATCCAGGTCGGCATCCGGCATGATCACGGCGTGGTTCTTCGCCCCGCCGAGAGCCTGCACCCGTTTGCCGTGTTTCGTGCCCTCGCTGTAGATGTACTCGGCGATCGGCGTCGAGCCGACAAAACTCACAGCCTGCACGCGCGGATCGTGCAGCAAGGTATCGACGGCCTCCTTGTCGCCGTTGACCACGTTGTAGACACCGTCGGGCAGTCCCGCTTCCTTGAACAACTTCGCAATGAGCAGCGGCGCGCTCGGGTCCTTCTCCGAGGGCTTGAGGACGAACGTGTTGCCGCAGGCGATCGCCATCGGGAACATCCACATCGGCACCATGGCCGGGAAGTTGAACGGCGTAATGCCGGCGACCACACCCAGAGGCTGAAACTCCGACCAGCTGTCGATGCCAGGGCCGACGTTTCTTGCGTGCTCCCCCTTGAGAAGTTCGGGAATACCACAGGCATAGTCCACGACTTCCACACCGCGGCCGAACTCGCCCATCGCGTCGTCAAACACCTTGCCGTGCTCGCGGGTGATCGCTTCCACGATTTCGTCGGCATGCTCCTCGAGCAGCTGCTTGAAGCGGAACATGACCTTCGCGCGTTTCACGGGCGGCGTGTTGCGCCACGCCGGGAACGCGGCCTCGGCGGCGGCGATGGCGTCCTCGACCGTGGTCCGTGCGGCCATCGCGACATGTCGCGTGACCTGGCCGGTCGCGGGATTGGTCACGGGCAGCGGCCGGTTGTCGTCGGCGACGTCCTGGCCGTCGATGAAATGGCCGACGATTGCGGCCGCGTCTACGTTCTTGGCGGGGGTTGCGTTCATGGTATCTCCGTAACGCTAGTCGATCGCGTCGACGACGCGGCGAATAGCCTCGAAAGACTGCTCCATCTCGTCGACCTTCGAATTCAGGAAGGGTGAGAAACTCAGCACGTCCATCGCATTGCGCATGACCAGATCCTCTTCCCAGAAGCAGCGTTTGTGGGTTTCGAGTCCGCGCGCTCCCGGCGCGCCGTCGCGCGGCGCCAGCTCGATGGCGCCCATCAGGCCGAAGTTGCGGACGTCGATCACCTTGTCGTGATCGGCGAACGAGTGCAGCAAGTCGGCAAACGTGTCTTCGAGCGCCATGGACTGTTCGAAGATGCCTTCTTCCTCGTAGACGTCCATTGTAGCGATGCCGGCGGCAGCGGCGACCGGGTGCCCGGAGTAGGTGTAGCCATGGAACAGCTCGACCATGTGTTCCGGTCCCTGCATCATCGCGTCATAGATTTTCTGCTGCACCAGCACGGCGCCCATCGGGATGACGCCATTGGTCAGTCCCTTGGCGGTCGTAATGATGTCCGGCGTCACGCCGACGCGTTCGGCGCCGAAGGCTTTGCCGACGCGCCCGAACGCCGCGATGACCTCATCGAAAATCAGCAGGATGCCGTGGCGATCGCAGATCTCGCGCAGTTTCTCGAGGTAGCCAACGGGCGGCGGAATGATACCCGCCGAACCGACGATCGGTTCGACGATAACGGCGGCGATATTGCTGCCGTCGTGCAGCACGCAGAGGCGCTCGAGATCATCGGCCAACTCGGCCCCGTGCGCGGGCATGCCGCGGCTGAACGCGTTGCGGCCGATGTCCAGCGTGTGCCGCAGGTGATCGACACCCGGCAGCAGGGCGGCGCTGAACACTTTGCGGTTGGGGACGATGCCGCCCACCGACATGCCGCCGAAGTTGACGCCGTGGTAGCCCTTCTCGCGGCCGATGAGGCGAGTGCGGTGCCCTTCGCCCCTGGCGCGGTGAAAGGCCAGTGCGATCTTGAGCGCCGTATCGACCGACTCCGACCCGGAGTTGGTGAAAAAGACGTTGGAGAAGCCCTCGGGCGCCAGGTCGACGACGCGCTCCGCGAGTTCGAAGGACTTGTCGTTGCCCATCTGGAACGTCATCGCGTAATCGAGTTTTGCAACCTGTTGCTGCACGGCCTCGACGATCTTCGGGTGGCAGTGGCCGACCCCGGTGGTCCAGAGCCCGGAAAACGTGTCGTAGAGGCGGCGCCCGTCGGTGGTCGTGTAGTAGTGGCCCTGCGCGTCGCAGATGATGCGCGGCTTTTTCTTGAAATCTCGGTTGGCCGTGAAGGGCATCCACAGGGCATCGGTCGTGACGGCGTTCATCGTGCGATTCTCCGGGTTTCTTGCGGGCAGGGACACAGTGTACGAGCGATGAGGTATGTTAAACAATCGGTTATTTGCCTGAATACAAGCTATTGAAAAATAGCGATATGTGATCAAAAATGTTTAGTTTAATAAACAATTACAGCGAGATTGAACATGGACCAGGACATCGGCCAGCGGCTGCGCGCCATCCGCACGCGACTCGGGCTGTCGCAGCGCCACCTCGCCCGGGTGTCCGGGGTCGCCAACGCCACGATTTCGCAGATCGAGGCCGGGCGCCTGAACCCCACCGTGAGCATGCTGAAAAGGGTGCTGGACGGCATTCCGATGTCGCTCAGCGAGTTTTTTGCCGACGACTTCGAAGCCGGCGACCGGATTTTCTTTCGCGCCGAGGAACTCACCGAGATCGCCGACGGCGGCGTGTCGTTCCGGCAGGTTGGGGCCAACCTGCAAAACAAGGCGATCCAGCTGCTGAGGGAGTGTTACCAGCCCGGCTCCGGCACGGGCCGGCACGCCATTACCCACGAGGGCGAGGAGTGCGGCATCGTGTTGTCGGGGCGCCTCGAAGTCACCGTGGGCGACAGCACCGAGATTCTGCGTGCGGGCGACGCCTACTATTTTCGGTCCGATCAGCCGCACCGTTTTCACAACCCGGGCAACGAACCCTGCGAACTGATCACGGCTTGCAGCCCACCCAGTTTCTGATCCAAAATGACCGCCCGGTTTTTTTAATCCAGATTCAAATGTCTCAATTCGGAACGGTTTTCTGCGATGCCATCGCGGTAGCCCACTATCGTGACGGCGCGTGGCAGGAACCCGCCATCGAAGCCCTTGCGCCGCTGCAACTGCATCCGGCGGCTCATGTTCTGCACTATTCGAGCACCTGCTTCGAAGGCTTCAAGGCCTATCGGTGGGCCGACGGCAAGGCGCGCATCTTCCGTCTCGACGACCACGTTGCACGCATGCAGAAAAGCGCGGCTTCACTGGTGCTGCCCATCCCCGATGCGCAGATGCTGCGCGGCATGGTGCTCGACATCGTCGCCCATAACATCGACGAGATTCCCGCGCCGCCGAGTTCGCTCTACCTGCGGCCGACGCTGATCGGGACCTTGCCCAACATCGGCGCCGCGGCCGCGCCGTCGACCGAGGCGACGCTGTTCGTGCTGACTTCGCCGGTGGGAGACTATTTCACGGGCGGCGCCCGCCCTTTGAAGCTGCTGGTCGAGGACGAGAAAGCGCGCTCGACCGAGCAGCTCGGCAGCACCAAGACCGGCGGCAACTACGCGGGGGCGCTGGGGCCGACGTTGGCCGCCAAGGCGGAGTACGGTGTCGACCAGGTGCTGTTCTGCCCGAACGGCGACGTCCAGGAGACCGGGGCCGCAAACTTCCTGCTGATCTCCGACGACGAGATCATCACCAAGCCGCTCGACACCTCGTTCCTGCACGGCATCACGCGGGCGTCGATCCTGACGCTGGCCGCCGATCTCGGCTACACGGTCAGCGAGCGTAACTTCACGGTCGATGAGCTGTTGCAGTCGGTCGGCCAGTACGAGGCCGCGCTCTCCGGTACCGCGGCCAGCCTCGCGCCGGTGGGTTCGCTGGTCTACAAGGGCAAGGAACTGGCGGTTCGTGACGGACAGCCGGGGCCGAACGCTGCGCGGTTGCGCGAAGCCTTACACAGCATCCACTACGGCGACGCGCCCGATACGCACGGCTGGCTGACCGAGGTCGGCTAAAGGGCAGCGCCGCTACCCTGATCGGTTTCGGGGGCCGGGCGCCCCGCCTGCTACTGGAACTGGATATCGGCCGTATAGATCCTGAAGGAGTCCCCCACGTTCTGGGTGAGTGACGTCAGGTTGTACTGGCTGATAAACAGCACGCCAGACCCGTTGTTGACGACTGAGGGCCTGTCTCCCCGGAAGTTCGGGGCGATCGAAGCGACCGTGCTGGCGCGGAGCACCTGCACGGTTACGCCGGCGCCGTCGGCGGGGGCCGCAAAAATCGTATGGTAGCCATCGGCGTTATCGCCCGTATGGTCGGCACGCGATCCATAGACCACCGTATTGCCGTCGCCGGAGATATCGAAAGCGCCGGGACCCGTGAGCGGGTTCGTGGGGGTCGTGGCACTTGTGCCGATGCCGGTGTAGTAGCCGGACGAGCGAGTGGCGCTGTTCGATACCTGCACAATCGCGCTGCCATCGGCCATTGCTACGAAAACCTCGCCACTGCCGTCGGTATTCTGGCCAGCCGCATGGTCGGCTCCGGATACGAACGCAACCTTGCTGCCATCGTCGGAGATCCTGGGCATCTCCGAGTCATCGTCCGTCTCTGTGAGCTGGGTGAGATTGTTGCCGTCGATGTCGATGACGAAGATCTCATCCGTGCTGGGGGTGTTCGTGCCGAAAGGATCGCGGAACGAGACGAAAGCGACTCGGCTGCCGTCGTCGGCAAGCGCGAGGTCGTCCACGTCGAGTGTCCCCGTCGTTACCTGCGCCAGCCCGCTGCCGTCGCTGTTGATTGAAAAGATCTGGGTAGCGCCAGTGAGGTTGTCACCCGTCAGGTCCGCGGCCGACGAGAACACGATCACGCCGTTGTCGGCAACCTGGGGGTGCCTGACGGTGTTGACGCTCGCGTCGATCTGCGTCACCTGGGTGATGCCGGCGCCCGTCGTCGAACCCAGGAAGACATTGTCTTCGAGGTTCGGATTGCTGCCGACGATATCCAGCCCGGACACAAACACCACGAAATCGCCGTTGTCCGAGATGTCCCACTCGCGCGTGGCGTAGCTGAAGGTCTCGTCGCCAAGAGTAACCTGGGTAATGTCACCACTGGCAAGATCCTTGGCAAACAGCTGAGTCCGCCCGTTGGGATTCGTGCCGAGCGGGTCTGCCGTGTCGACCCAGACCATGGTGCTGCCGTCGCCGGAAATGCGGCCTGCCACGAAATCACCGATCAAATAGTCCGTATCGAACTGCAACAGGGGTTCGATGCCGCCACCTGGGCCGCCGCCGTTACCGCCACCGCCATTACCGCCGCCTGCGCCACCATTGCTGGTGAACGGCTTACTGTTGTCGCAACCGGCAAGCATGATGCCCGTCAGCAGCAGCGAGAGATGTACGTAAAGTCTTGATTTCATTGGCAGGGGCTCCGAATTCGGTCTCTTGAACATCGTCACAGACTGACGTCGGTGATTCCGGGAGCGATGTCTCAGTTTTGTCATAACGTGCCGGGCGCCAACGAAAAGGGCCAGAGCCCGAAGGCTCTGGCCCTGTTTCCCCCACGATTAACGCTTACTGGAACGACAGTTTGGCGTTGATCGAGTAGGTCCGGCCCATCGTGTCGAACAGGCTCGGGAACGTGTTGCCCGAGTTGAATGCGGTAGATCCGGTTTCGTTGCCGAGAATCGGCGGATCTTCGTCGAGCACGTTCGCGACCAGCAGGGAAATACGGATCGTGTCCTGCCACGAGTAGCCGAACGTCAGGTCGAAGTAGTCCTGCGAGCTCACGCTGCGGAAGGCCGGGAAGGCCGCCGCGGCTTCATTCGCCTGGATGTCCATGCCGCCGATGTGGCGCCACAGCAGCGAGGCGTCGAAGTCGCCACGATACCACTGCGTGCGCAGTACCGAACGGAACTCCGGAACCGGGTCGCACGATGTACCGTAGACACCCTTGCAGTCCACGACTGCCGACAACGAGGTCGTCTGGAACTCGTTCGTCAGGTACTGGTGCGCCGTCAGGCCTACCGTCAGCTCACCGCCGCGGCCGAGGTCGAAGCCCGTGTTGACGACGAGGTCGAGGCCTTCCGCCTGGAAGCGTTCGAAGTTCGTGAAGTACGCGGGGATGCCGGTGCCTGTTTCGGTGATGGCGCCGCCAATGCGGACCACGCCCGAGAGGCAAGCGGGATCTTCGAGCACGTAGCACGTGTCGAGCGCTTCCTGGCCGGTCGGCTGGTTGATGTAGTCGTTGATCTCGATGTCATAGTAGTCCAGCGAGATCGTCGTACCGGTCGTGAACCCGAAGTCGGGTTCCCAGACGAAACCGAACGTGCGCGTTGTGGCTTCCTCGGGAGCCGGCAGGAAGGCCGGGTTGGTGCCATTGAACACGTTGATCTGGCCCGAGATGATGTCGGGCACCTGGCCGACCTGCGTCGGCAGCATGCCCGTCTGCACGCACAGGTCGAACAGGCGTTCGCCGGGCTGCGGCGGGTTCGGATTGCCGACCGAGCAGGGGTCAAACGTGGCGTTATCGAGGCCCGTCGTGATCGGGCTGAACAGCTCGCCCACGTTGGCAACCCGGACGGCCTGCTGTTCCATCGCACGGATACGGAAGCCCGGCACGATTTCCCAGCTCAGCCCGTATTTCCAGGACTCCGTCGAACCCTGCACGCTGTAGTCCGCCCAGCGGAACCCGGCTTCGAGGCTCAGGTTTTCGAAACCGCTCTTGCCCTGGACCAGCGGCAGGATGGCCTCGGCGAACCATTCGTCGGCGTCGTAGGCGCCTGCTATCGGCAGCCGGTTGCCGCCCGCACCGCCCTGGCAACTCGTCGGCGCTTCCTTGAGGCACTCGTCCGGCGAGGAGCTGGCGGTCAGTTCGCTATGCTCGTAGCCGAACGCAACCGACAGTCCTTCGGCCGCACTCGGCAGCGCGAGCTGGTCGATGGTGCCGTCGATCGACGCGTGGTAGATCTCCTGCGTCGAGCGGCGGATGTCGCTCGCGATCGCGATAAAGAACCCGGAATCGCGCTGCGCGGGGGTGATCGAGCCGACCGGGCCGAAGATGTTGATCGGCGTACACGGCGCCCCGGTCACCACACCCGTAACGCTGACGCAGGAATCCGGGTCAACCGTATCGATGCCTGCCTGCAGGTTGTTGATGTTCGTGAAGCCGTCGCGCGTTTCCACGAAGTCGGACTGGCCGCGCTGGTAGGACACGTCGTAGTTCCAGCCTTCCATCACGCCGGGCAGGCTGCCCCTGACGCCAAGCACATACTGGTAATAGTCGGTGTCGAAGATGCCGGTTCGCGGTCCGAGTTCCAGCGTGCGCCGCCGCGCCGTGGAGGTGAACGCATCGTTCTCATCGAATACGCCGTCCCCATTGACGTCCTGGATGCCGACCGAATTGAAGCCCATCGGATCGGCCGCCAGGGCTGCCGTGAGCGCATCCAGGGTTTCCTGGTCACAGGTGCCGCCAAGGTTGGCCTGGCAGTCGGTGATCGCGGTCTGCGTCTGGGTGACGAACGAAGCCGCGCCCGTATTCAGGTCGCCGATGATCGTCTGCCGCGCCGCATCGTTGAAGAACGGGTTCATGATCGGGATCGTGAACGCCGTACCGAACGTGCCGGACGGTGCGATCTGGAACGCCGACTCGTTGGACGAGAACGTGCCGCGTGCATAGAACTCGACGTGGTCGTTGAAATCATAAGAAACGACCGTGCTCGCCTGCCAGCGCTCTTGTGGCGTCTGGTAGTAGTTGAACGGGTTGAAGTTGAAGCGCGCACACTCGCCCTGGATCAGGTCGCCGTTGTCGCGAAACTGGTAGCTGTTACCACTGCGCAGGTTGAGCGTCGCCGGAATAGCCGTGGTCGAGCCGACGCCCGAAGAGTGCGCGGTCGTAAACGACGTGTTGCCGGAGCAGGCCGCGTCCGGTTCCGGAGGTGGTGATCCGAGTCCGGAGCCGGTCGACGTCGCGACGCCGAACTGGCCGAACTTGCGATCGGCGAGCAGGATGCTGCCGCGATCGGTATAAGTCGCGCCGAACATCATGTGACCGCGATCGTCACTGAACTTCGCGCCGAACAGCGCACCGACGTAGTTGGTGCTCTCACCGCCACCGCCGACCGATTGACTGGAATCCGTCGCCGAATAGCCGACGTCGATCTCGAAGCCCTCGAAGTCGTCGCGCAACACGAAGTTGACGGCGCCGGACATGGCATCCGAGCCGTAGACCGCGGATGCACCGCCGGTCACGACGTCGACACGTTGCAGCATGTTGATCGGTATGACGTCGGTCGTGACGATGCCATTGATGTCGTACGGCGCCAGTCGCTTGCCGTCGATAAGGATCAGCGACCGCTGTGGGCCCAGGCCCCGGAGGTCGAGCGTCGCCTGGCCGGCTGTGCCGTTGTTGACGTTCTCGCCGTCGCCCGGAATCGTGATTGGCAGGTCGCGGAACACGCGCTCGATGTTCGGCGTCTGCTTCAGCGCGATCTCTTCTTCGCCAATGGTCGTGACCGGGCTGGCCGCGATGATGTTCTCATTACGGATTCGCGTACCGGTCGTAATGATCTCCTCGATCTCGGCGCCTCCGCCAGGATCGTCCTGTGCCATTGCGGGTGCGCAAAGCGCGGTAACCGCACTGACGAGAACAGCCGAACGTAGCCGACCGGCAATATGAGTATTGCTCATGTGAGTACTCCCCCATCTTTCCCAGAAGAACCGCGGACAGGTGCCCGCGATGCGTAACGCAAGCAAACTGCCTTGCGTCAATGGGGTAGATGTAGGGAAAGCGAAAATGGTTCTGCTGTTACTCAGACCGCTTTCGCATATTCGGCCGGGCTAAGAAGCAGCGTTCATAACCGCGCTGCTAATCCCAAAAAAGTCTGATTTTATTTTGAACTTTCTATATAGCCCGGGAGAATCGATTGTCGCTCTCGGCGCTGCCCATATGGCGGTCGAATGTCATCGCAATGTTGCGAAGGAGCAGTCGACCCTTCGGCGTAATGCGGATGCCCGCGTCGTCGACGTCGATCAATTCGTCTCCGGCAAGCGGCGCCAGGCGTTTGATCTCTGCCGCGAAGTACTCGCGGAAATCGACATCATGAAGCTGGCCGAAATCGTCGTAGTTGAGCGCGTCGTAACACATCAGTGCCTGGATCACCTCGGCGCGCAGCAAGTCGTCGTCATCGACCGCCAGGCCTTTGATAATCGGCAGCTCGTCGTTCTCGAGACGCGTCTCGTATTCCATCGTCGTGACCGAGTTCTGGGCGTAGACGTTGCCGATACTGCTGATCGAGCTCACGCCAATCGAAACGAGATCGCAATGCCGGTGTGTGGAATACCCCTGGAAATTGCGTTGCAGCGTGCCGTCGTGGCGTGCGAGCACGAGTTCGTCATCGGGCAACGCGAAGTGGTCCATGCCGATGTACACGTAGCCCGCTTCCGTCAGCCGCGAGATCGTATTCTCGAGAATGTCGAGCTTGGTCTCGGGTGCCGGGATGTCGTCCGCGTTGATCATGCGCTGGCCCTTGAAGCGTTGCGGCAGGTGCGCATAGTTGTAGACCGCGAAGCGATCGGGCCGCATGTCGATGACCGTGTCCAGCGTGCGGTCGAAGCTCTCCACCGACTGGTGTGGCAAACCGTATATAAGGTCAAACGAAATGGAACGGAACCCGGACTTGCGCGATGCATCGACCAGTGTCCTCACCTCGTCGGCCGACTGAATACGGTTGCAGGCTTTTTGCACGGTGGCGTCGAAGTCCTGGATGCCCAGGCTCAGGCGATTGAAGCCCAGCTCGGTGAGTGTACGGATATCGCTTTCGCTGACGGTGCGCGGGTCGACCTCGATCGAGAACTGCCGGCTATCGCTCTCGTCCAGCGTGAACGCGCTGCGGATCTTGGCGAGCAGATCGCGCATCTGGTCGTCTTCGAGATAGGTCGGCGTGCCGCCGCCGAAGTGCAGCTGCTCGACGACGCGCGAGCGGTCGAACAGTTCCGACTGCAGCTCGATCTCGCGATAGAGGTTGCGCATGTACTTGGCGACGCGCTCCTCGTTGCGGGTCACGATCTTGTTGCAGCCACAGTAATAACAAAGCGTGTGACAAAACGGGATGTGCACGTACAACGACAGCGGGACGCCCGACGCGTTGCTGGCGCGGGCATTGTCGATGTAATCCTGAGTCGTCAGTTCGTCATTGAACTGCAAAGCTGTCGGGTACGACGTGTAGCGGGGCCCGCGGCCGTCATAACGGCGAATCAGGTCGAGATCGAAGCAAACGGTGTCTGTAGACATGGTCTAAATAGTCGCGAATTTCACGCGGCGCTCACATGGGTATTTTCCGCAGGCTATGTACGAGATACAACGCAATCGTCAGCAATATCAGGGCCACGGCCTGGTGCGCAGCCGCCGACGCCGTCGGCACAGCATACAACAGAGTCAGGATGCCGAGCGCCACTTGCGCGGCGGCCGTGGCGAGCAGGGCGTGCCTGGCGGGGCGCGCCCTGGCCGGCAGGTCCCGGCGCAGGCCGATGTACACGGCGATGGTGAAAACCAGCGTCGTAATGGCCAGCACCCGGTGATCGAACTGCACCGTCGTCAGGTTGTACAACGGGTTGCGCCAGGCGGGCTCGAGCGCCATCAGGCCGGGCGGGACCAGTCCTTCGCCCATTTTCGGAAACGTGTTGTAGATCTGCCCGGCGTCGAGACCTGCGACGAGGCCTCCCGAGAGAATGGTGACGCTGATCAGTACGGTGAGGGCGACGGCCCACGAGTAGCGCGGGTGATAGCTGTTGCCCGTCGGCCGGAAGATCAGGTTGAGCGCGGTCCATAGCATCAGCGCATAGACCAGGAAGGCCGCGCCAAGGTGCGCCGTCAGCTTGAAATGACTGACCTGTGGCGCGTCGACCTGGCCGCTGGCGACCATGAGCTTGCCGATGACCGCCTGCGCACCGCCGAGGGCAAGCAGAAACAGGTACCAGGGCAGTTGCCGCGGCTTGATCGCGCCGCGCACGGCGAAGAACACGAGCGGCACCGCGAACGCGATGCCAATCACGCGGCCGAGCACCCGGTGCAGGTACTCGAGCCAGAAAATGCCCTTGAAATCATTCACGTCCATGTGGGAATTGACGAGCTTGAATTCCGGCGTCTGCTGGTAGATTTCGAAAACGCGTTGCCACTCTGCGTTGCTCAGCGGCGGGATGGCGCCCATGATGGGCCGCCATTCGGCCATCGACAGGCCGGACCCGGTCAGGCGCGTGACGCCGCCGAGCACCACCATCAGGAAAACGAGGGCACAACAAATGAGCAGCCAGGTGGCGACCTGGCGATCGTGATTGGTAACGGACATGGGGCGCAAGTCTACCAGCGAACCTAGGTATTTTCCCCAGTAGTGAACGGGTCAGGCGGTCGCTAGTCTTCACTACAACAACAAGAGTATCCGGTCTCGCATTGGCCAATGTCATAACCCCCACGAGCCGCGAGACCTGACATGCGGGGCGGGCAGGATGCCCGCCCTTTTTTATGCCCGCCTCCTGTAATATCGCCCTGCTTATCCGCGGTTGGGCGCGACATGCATAGTTTCGGTTCCAGACATTTCGTATTGCTGCTCGCCGGCTGGTTCCTGGGCGCGTGTTCCGAAGCGCCGCCGCCGGCCGGCGACATTGCGCAAGGCGAGCCGGACTTCGTCGGCAGCGCTGCATGCCGGGATTGTCATGAATCGGAGTTCGACGACTGGCTGGGCTCGCATCACGATCTCGCCATGCAGGTTGCCGACGAGACGACCGTGCTCGGCGATTTCGAGGACGCGTCGTTCGACTATTACGGCACGGTCACCCGCTTCTTGCGGCTCGACGGCGACTACGTCGTCCGTACCCAGAATGCCAGCGGCGAGATCCGGGACTTCCAGGTGGGCTACACGTTCGGCGCGGAACCGTTGCAGCAGTACCTGGTGCAATTCGCCGGCGGGCAGCTGCAGCCGCTGCCGTTTGCCTGGGACACGCGCAGCGCCGGGGAGGGCGGCCAGCGCTGGTTTCACCTGTATCCCGACGAGTACATCGGCCCTGGCGATTCGCTGTTCTGGACCGGGCGCGAGCAGAACTGGAATTACATGTGCGCGGAGTGCCATTCGACCAATGTGCAGCTCAATTACGACGTGGCCTCGGACCGCTTCGACACGACCTGGTCAGAGATCAACGTCGGCTGCGAGGCGTGCCACGGGCCGGCGTCCAATCATGTCAGCGCTGCGCAGGCCGGACGCCTGCCCGGCGACAGCGCGCTGCCCATCGATCTTCGCGACCGCGACGGTGTGACCTGGCGCATGAATCCCGATACGGGCATCGCGGAGCGCCAGCCGATGGCAATGCGGGCGCCGCAACAACCGGAGGCCTGTGGCCGTTGCCATGCGCGGCGCGGTGTCATCACGGCCGACTACGACTATGGCAAGCCGCTGGCGGACACGCACCGCGTCGCCTTGCTGACCGAGCCGTTGTATTACCCCGACGGCCAGATTCGCGAAGAGGTCTTCGTTTACGGCTCGTTCCTGCAGAGTCGCATGTACCAGGCGGGCGTCACCTGCAGCGACTGCCACAATCCGCATTCGCTCGAACTGCATGCCGGGCCCGAGCCGAACGCGATTTGCGCACAGTGTCACCTGCCGCAGCGATTCGCCACGCGCGAGCATCACGGCCACGACGAAAAACAGGCGGCCTGCGTCGATTGCCACATGCCGGCAACGACCTACATGGTGGTGGATCCGCGCCGCGACCACAGTTTCCGCATTCCGCGCCCCGACCTGAGCCTCGCAACCGCTGCTCCGAATGCCTGCACCCGGTGCCATGTGGACCGCGACAGCCAGTGGGCGGCCGGGGCGGCCCGCGACTGGTGGGGCGAGCCCGGAGACCGTCAACCCGTGGAGTCAGGCATTCGCCGCG
This sequence comes from Woeseiaceae bacterium, assembly GCA_030066735.1. Classification (GTDB taxonomy): domain Bacteria; phylum Pseudomonadota; class Gammaproteobacteria; order Steroidobacterales; family Woeseiaceae; genus UBA1847. The sequence goes on from JASJBB010000014.1 coordinate 19,849, forward strand.
CGACGGCATTGGCGGCGCTGACCGGTCCCCTGCAGCCGGACGCTGCGGCCGCCATTGAACGAGGCCTGCGTGATCCCGATCCGCTGGTGCGCATGGCGGCCGCGAGGGTCGCGCCCAACCTGTCGCCCGAGGTGCAACTGCAGCAACTCACGGCGCTGCTCGACGACGAGGTGCTGAGCGTTCGTATCGAGGCCGTGCAGGCGCTTGCGCCCGCTCGTGACTACCTGCCGCCGGCGCCGGCCGAAGCGTTCGATCGCGCCGCCGATGAGTACCGTGACTCGCAGTATGCCGTGGCCAGCCGGCCCCAGGCGCACGGTGCGCTGGCCGAGTTCGAAGGCAGGCTGGGCAATATCGAGCAGGCCCTCGTCCACGCCGACCATGCCGTGGCCATGGCGCCCGACATGGCGTTGCTCAGGCACTCGCGCGGCTTGTTGCTCGTGCGCGCGGACCGACACGAGGAAGCGCTCGGCGAGCTGCGGCAAGCGGCTGCGCTCGCGCCGGAAGTGGCGCGGTTCGCCTACGTCTATGCTGTCGCGCTCAATTCGCTGGGGGACCCGGCCGCGGCGCGGCGGGTGCTCGAGGAGGCCGAGGCCCGGCATCCCGAAGATGCCGCCATCCGGTCGTTCCTCGAGATGCTGCGCGCCGACTAGAGCACGCCGGTCAGCCCGTCATAGACGAGTTTCAGGCCGACCGCGAACAACAGCACGTAGACGAACGCGAAAAAGAACCGGTCGCTAACCCGCGCGTGCAGGAAAGCACCGATCAGGACGCCGATGGGCCCGAAGATGGCAAGCGCCGCCGACGTCGCCAGGTTGGTGGCGTCGAACTGGCCGAGCCAGGTATAGGGAATGAGCTTGACGTAGTTGACCACCGCGAAGAACACGATCGTGGTTGCGGCGAAGTCGGTTCGGTTCAGCGGCCGGCGCAGCAGGTACATGTTGATCGGCGGGCCGCCGGCATGGGCGATAAAACTCGTAAAGCCGGCGACCGATCCGCCGATGACGCCAAAGCGCTGCGGAAACGGCGGCAGCGCGGACCGGTCCCGGAATCGCCGGTTGACCCAGTAGTGCAACGTGAACGTGATGGCGACAACGCCGACGATCAGCTTGACCACGAACGGGCTCATGTATTCGAACAGCAGCGTGCCGACCAGGATGCCGAGTAGCGAGGCGGGCAGCAGCACGCGCAGCTCGGGCCAGACCCATTTGCCGCGGAACTTCCAGAGCGCAACGAGATCCATCAAACAGAGAATCGGCAGCAGGATGGCCGCGGCCTGGAGCGGTGACACGACGAGCGCCATGAGTGGGACTGCCGCCGTGCCGAGGCCGCCGCCGAAACCGCCCTTGGAAATGCCGAACAACAGTACGGCCGGGATCGCGACGGCATAGAACAATGGATCAGTGATCAACGCGGGCTCCCGGTGGGCGCAATTCGTGATTAAATGCAGGCTGGATAATAAAGAAAAAACGCCGTGAAACTCAGGATTCGTGACAATTCGGTGCGCATGCGCCTGACGCGCAGCGAGGTAGAGGCGCTGCGCGATGACGGCGTCGTCGTCGCGCGCACCGCGTTTCCCGGCGGGCGGCAGTTGCGCTACCAGGTCGAGAGCAGCCCGGCGAGCGTCAACCCCGGCGCGACGTTGTCGGACAATACCGTGACGGTGCGGCTGCCCGAGGTGGCCGTGCTGGCCTGGGCGAACAGCGAGCAGGTGTCGATAACCGGGGAACAACAGCACAAGAACGGTGACGTCCTGAGCATTCTCGTCGAGAAAGACTTCGCCTGCCTGGCGCCGCGCGACGGTGAGGACGAATCCGACATGTTTCCGCACCCGGCGGCCGGGCAGGACGAGGGTGCGGGCTGATGCCCCGGTACGCGCACTTCGAACCCGAAACCCTGCAATTTCTCCACGAACTCGCGGCCAACAACAACCGCGAGTGGTTCAAGGAAAACAAGACACGTTACGAGGAGCAGGTGCTCGACGTCGCGCTGCGATTCATCCAGTCAATGCAGGATCCGCTGCACGAGATAGCGCCATACTTCGTCGCGCTGCCGACTCGGGTGGGCGGATCGTTGATGCGCGTCTACCGCGACACGCGCTTCTCGAAGAACAAGTTGCCGTACAAGACCAATATCGGCATCCAGTTCCGCCACGAGCAGGCAAAGGACGTGCACTCGCCAGGCTACTACGTGCACATCGCGCCGGACGAGGTGTTCCTCGGCGCCGGCATGTGGCGCCCCGACTCCGACTCGCTGCGCAGGATCCGTGAGCGCATCGCCACGAAGCCAGCGGAATGGCGCAGGGTCGTCGCCGACAAAGGACTCAAACGACAGTTCGAGATGGCCGGCGAGTCACTCACCCGGCCGCCGCGCGGGTTCGACAAGGATCACGAGTGCATCGAGGACATCAAGCGCAAGAGCTTTATCGCGGTGCGGGATCTGCCTGCGGAAGCACCGTTGGGCAAGGGCTTTCAACGCACGGTCGAATCGTCGTTCCGCAACGCCGAACCGCTGATGCGGTTTCTGTGCAAGGCCGTCGGGGTGCCGTTCTAACCGCTGCCGACGACGAGCACAATCTTGCCTTTGTGCTTGCTGCTCTCCATTAGCTCGTGCGCGGCGGCGGCGTCCCCGAGCGAAAACGTCGAATCAATGACCGGCTTGACCGTGCCGTCCCCGAGCAGGGGCAGCACCCGTGCATCGATCTCGGCGGCAATCGCCGCTTTTTCGGCGACTGACTGCGGGCGCAGCGTCGACCCCGTAACGGTTAGCCGCCGCCCGAGCACCACGCGCATGTTGAGTTCGGCCGTGGGCCCCTGCAGGAACGCGATAATGCAATAGCGGCCCTCGAGCGCCATGCTGTCGAGATTCATCTGCATGTAAGGCCCGGCCACCATGTCGAGCAGCACATCGACGCCGCGACCGTTCGTGAAACTGCGTACCTTCCTCGGCCAGTCGGCAGTCTTGTAATTGATGGCCAGGTCGGCGCCGAGGTCCTCGCAGAATCGGCACTTGTCATTCGAGCCGGCCGTCGTGATCACCTTGCAACCGTGCGCTTTCGCCAGCTGGATAGCCGTGGTGCCGATGCCGCTCGAGCCGCCGTGCACCAGGAATGTCTCGCCTGCGGCGAGTCGGCAGCGCATGAATACGTTGTACCAGACCGTGAAGAAGGTCTCGGGAACGCCGGCAGCCTCGATCAGGGATAAACGGGGCGGCACGGCGAGGCAATGCGCCTCGTGAACGCGGCAGTACTCGGCATAGCCGCCACCGTGAGTCAGCGCCATGACGCTGTCGCCTGCCGACCAGCGCCGTACTTTCTTGCCGACCGCCGCGACCTCGCCGGCGATCTCGAGGCCGGGCAGATGGCTGGCGTCCTTCGGTACCGGGTAGAGGCCCTGGCGTTGCAGCACATCCGGCCGGTTGACGCCGGCCGTTGCGACTCTGACGAGCACCTCGTCATCGCCGATCGCGGGCACCGGTTCGCTGACCTCGACGAGCACCTCGGGACCGCCGGGCTCCTCGATCGCAATTGCGCGCATCGTGTCGGGAATGGTCATGGCGCAAACGAGTATGACGCCCGCGGGAACATGGACACAAGGGGCGATCTGTGGATACTGAAAATCATGTCCGAGAATCCCGTCCTGTGGAGTCCCGACCCGGCGAGCGCCGAAGCCAGTGCGATGTTTCGGTTCATGCGGTCGCAAGGCTTCGACGATTATGACTCGCTGCACCGCTGGTCGATCGAGGACTCGCCGGCGTTCTGGCAGGCGCTGGCCGAGTTCTGCAATGTCAGGTTCGAACGAGCGCCATCGCGGCTACTCGCCCGGCCCGACAACATCATGGATGCGGGGTGGTTCGAGGGCGCCGAACTCAACTATGCAGAACACCTGCTCAGGCACGAGGGGCAGCGCGCGGCCCTGGTCTTCTGCGGCGAAAACGGGGCGCGCCGCGAGCTGAGTTGCGACGCGCTGCGCGACGCCGTTGCCGCTGTCGCCGCCGGTCTGCGCGATGCCGGCGTGGGTCGCGGCGACCGGGTGGGCGGGTTCCTTCCAAACTGCCCGGAGGCCGTCATTGCCATGCTGGCCGCGACAAGTATCGGTGCGACCTGGTCTTCCTGCTCGCCCGATTTCGGTGTCAACGGTGTCGTCGACCGTTTCGGCCAGATCGAACCGAAGATCCTGTTCACAGCCGACGGCTACTACTACAACGGCAAGCGCATCGATTCGCGGCCGGTCGCCGCCGGCATCGCGGCGGCGATCCCGAGCATCGAGACTGTCGTCGTCGCGCCGTTTCTCGAGGACGCCGAGGGACCGAGTGAGGGCATGGTTGCCTGGGATGACTTCTGCGTAGCCGGACAGGAACTCACCTTCGAGCCGGTGCCCTTCAATCACCCGCTGTACATCATGTATTCGTCCGGTACGACCGGGGTGCCCAAGTGCATCGTCCACGGCCACGGCGGATCCCTGCTGCAGCATCTCAAGGAACACGTCCTGCACACGAACGTCGCGGTCGGCGACCGGCTGTTCTATTTCACGACCTGCGGCTGGATGATGTGGAACTGGCTCGTCAGCGGGCTGGCCTCGGGCGCGACGCTGATCCTGTTCGACGGCTCACCGTTCTTCGACGATGGCCACGGCCTCTGGAAGATGGCCGAGCGCGAGCGCGTCACGGTATTCGGCACGAGTGCGAAGTACATCTCGGCGCTCGAAAAGGCCGGGGTGCGGCCCGCCGACGACTACGCGCTGCCGGAACTGCGCGCCGTGCTGTCGACCGGTTCGCCACTGGCGCCCGAGGGCTTCGACTTCGTCTATGACGCGATCGGCAAGAACCTGCAGCTGGCGTCGATCGCGGGTGGCACCGACCTGCTGAGCTGCTTCGTGCTCGGCAATCCGCTGCTCCCGGTGCGGCGCGGTGAGATTCAGTGCCGCGGGCTCGGCATGGCCGTCGACGTTTTCGATGACGCGGGCAACCCGGTTGTCGGCCAGCAGGGCGAACTCGTCTGCAAGCAGCCGTTCCCGTCGGCGCCCGTCGGTTTCTGGAACGATCCCGACGGCGCCCGCTACCGGGCCGCGTATTTCGAACGTTTTCCCGGTGTTTGGGCGCACGGCGATTTCGTCGAGGTGACCACGACGGGCGGCTTTGTCATCCACGGTCGCTCGGACTCGGTGTTGAATCCCGGTGGCGTGCGCATCGGCACGGCGGAAATCTATCGCCAGGTGGAGAAGCTCGACGAGGTCATCGAGAGCATCGCGATCGGGCAAAACTGGGACGACGATGTGCGCGTCGTGCTATTCGTCGTGCTGCGCGACGGCTTGCAACTCGACGACGAACTGCAGGCGAAAATTCGAACGGTGATACGCAAGAACACGACGCCGCGGCACGTGCCCGCCAGGATCGCCGCGGTGCCCGACATTCCGCGCACGAAAAGCGGCAAAATCGTCGAACTTGCAGTACGCTCCGTCGTGCATGGAGAAGCGGTCAAAAACACCGAGGCGCTCGCCAATCCCGAAGCGCTCGAGCATTTTCGGGACATTGCGGCGCTCAGCGAAGCGTAGGAACGCAAGCTGATGGCGCGTGACGATATCCTTGGCGTCGAGGTCAGTTCGGGGCGGGTACTGCCCGAGTGGATCGACGTCAACAACCACATGAACGTGGCCTTCTACGTGCTGGCGTTCGACCAGGGCGTCGACGCGTTGTGGGATCGCTTCGGCATCACCGACGAGCACATTCGTGAAATGAACAGCTCGACCTTTGCCGTGGAGTCGCACGTCGTTTACCGGCGCGAGCTCAGGCTCGACGATCCCTACCTGGTGACGGCACAGATTCTCGCGTTCGACGACAAGCGAATTCACCAGTTCCAGCGGCTGTATCACGCTGAAGAGCACTTTCTTGCGGCAACCGCCGAGTGGATGAATCTGCATGTCGATCTCAACACGCGGCGCGTGGCGCCCTGGCCGGAGGAGATTCTCGACGACATCGCGGCAGTCGCCGAGTCCCAGGGCGACTGGGCCTGGCCGCATGACGCGGGCCGGCGCATGCACGTGCCGTCACCGATATTCAGCGTTGCCGCCGAAGGCGCGAGCGCATGAGCTGCATCCTCGCAATCGACCAGGGCACGAGCAGCAGCCGCGCCGTGCTCTATGATCGCGACATTCAGACGCTGGCGACCGCGCAGCGCGAGTTCGAGCAACTCTACCCCCATCCTGGCTGGGTGGAGCACGACCCGGAGGCTATCTGGCAGTCGGTCCGCAAGGTCGTGGCGGGCTGCCTGGACAAGGCGCCGGCGCCGGTTGCGGCAATCGGCATCACCAACCAGCGCGAGACCACGCTGGTATGGGATCGCGAGACCGGCGAGTGCGTCTATAACGCCATCGTGTGGCAGGACAGGCGCACCGCGGCGCACTGCGAACGCCTGCGTGAGGAAGGCGCCGAGCCGCTCGTCATCGACCGCACGGGGCTGCGGCTCGACCCGTATTTTTCGGCCACCAAGCTTGCCTGGATACTGGACAACGTCGAGGGCGTTCGCGGCCTGGCGCAAGAGGGCCGGCTGGCGTTCGGCACGGTCGACACGTTCTTGCTGTGGCGCCTCACGGGCGGTGCAGCGCACGCGACCGACGCGACCAACGCATCGCGGACCATGTTGTTCAATATTCACGAGCAGGACTGGGACGACGAGTTGCTGCGGCTCTTCGACGTGCCCCGCGAGATGCTGCCCGACGTTCGCGACTGCGCGGCGGAATTCGGGACGAGCCGCGAGGACGCCATCGGCCTGGCCGCGCCCGTGCTCGGGATGGCGGGCGACCAGCAATCGGCACTGATCGGGCAGGCGGGTCTCGAGCCGGGCATGACCAAGAGCACCTTCGGCACGGGCTGTTTCGTCATCGCCCATACCGGGGACGACGCATTGTCATCCGGTAACCAGCTCCTGACGACCGTTGCCAGCCGGCTCGACGGCAAGGTCAGCTACGGGCTCGAAGGCAGCGTGTTCGTGGCCGGCTCCGCCGTCCAGTGGTTACGCGACGAGCTGCGCATCATCGAGTCGGCGTCCGAGACCGAGTCCATCGCCGCGGCAACCGGGATCGTCGACGACGTTCACGTCGTGCCCGCATTTGCCGGCCTGGGCGCGCCGTGGTGGGACGCCCATGCGCGCGGAGCGATTCTCGGCCTGACCCGCGGCAGGGGCCGTGACGCCGTGGTTACCGCTACGCTTCAGGCCATCGCATACCAGACCCACGACCTGGTCCGGTCGATGACCCAGGACGGCATCGCGCCGTCGGTATTGCGGGTCGACGGCGGGATGGTGGCCAACGCATGGTTCCTGCAGTTCCTGGCCGACATCCTCGACATGCCAGTCGAGCGTCCCGAGAACGTCGAGTCCACGGTGCTGGGCGCTGCGTTCCTCGCCGGTCTGGCGGCTGGAATCGTCGACTCGACCGGCGTCATCGGGAAACTGTGGCGCCGCGACCGGCTGTTCGAGCCGGCGCTCGGAAAGGACCGGCGCGAATCGCTGCTGGCCGGCTGGTCGGCAGCCGTGTCGCGAGTGCGGGGGGAATTTTGAGCAAGTTCCGGGCGCGCCAGAAGCTGGGCAAGTATCGCATCCTGGGGCGGATCGCCACGGGACCGCTCGCCGAAGTTTATCGCGCGTTCGACACGATCCACCGCGAACGCGTCGCCCTCAAGATCCCGAACGCGGGCGTTTACGCCGGGGACGAAGATTTCCTGCACGAAGTGCAGGTGGCCAGGAAACTGCAACACGCCAACATCCTGTCGGTGATCAACGCCAGCTATATCGACGAGCACTTCGTGATTGCGATGGAACTCGGCGTCGAGTCGCTCGCCGACAGGATTGAACGGCGCATTTCGACGGCGCGCGCCATGGATCTGGCCGGGCAGGCGCTGGCTGCCCTGGCGCACGCGCACGGGCAGCGCGTCATCCACTGCGACATCAAACCCGAGAACTTCATCCTGTTCCCGGGTGACCGGCTCAAGCTGGCGGACTTCGGCTTTGCAAAGATCAGCCTGCGGACGCTCAAGGCTTCCGGGTCGGGCACGATCGACTACATCGCGCCGGAGCAGGCGATGGGGCGTCCGAAGTTCCAGTCGGACGTGTTTTCGCTCGGCCTGGTGCTGTACCGGCTGTTTTCCGGCAAGTTGCCCGAGTGGCCGTTCGAGTGGCCCCTGCCGGGACATGACCGGCTCAAGACGCGCGTCAGGCCCGAGTTCACCGAGTTCCTGCGCAAGGCGATCCAGCTGGATCCGAAGCACCGCTACCGCGATGCCGTGCAGATGCAGGCGGCCTTCGAGGCGCTGGCCGGCCACGCACGCCGGCAAAAGCGCGCACGGGCGCGAAACGGGACGGGCAAGGGTTCGTCCTGGCGCCAGTTGCAGTGGCGCGAATTCCAGCGCAAATACCGCAAGGTGTTGCATACGACGCACCAGTGCCGGCGCTGTGAAGGTCCGGTTGCCGAGAGCATGCAGGCGTGTCCGTGGTGCGGCTTCGACAATCCGGCGCGAGGCTCCGAGTCATTGTTTGCCTCGACGTGCCCACGCTGCGAGCGCGGGGTCAAGAACGACTGGGACTATTGCGCCTGGTGCTACGGCCCGGGATTCATCGAGGAAACGTCGCGGCGTTATCCGGACAAGCGTTACGCGGCAAAATGCGCCAGCCGAAAGTGTCGCGGGCCGTTGATTCCGTTCATGCGCTATTGCCCGTGGTGCCGCACGAAGGTGAAGAACCCCTGGAAGCTCGTCGGCAGCCGGCATCGCTGCAAGGCCTGCCACTGGGGCATTGCGCGCGAGTTCTGGAATTACTGTGCGTGGTGCCGGGAGCCGGTGCGCCATGAATGACGGCATGGTATTGCTCGAGGGTGCCACCGAGCCCGACCGGCGCGGCGCCGCCGCAGGTGGCGGCGAGATCATTGCGTACACCTGCCGGGCGCCCGACAAAGGCACCGAGAACGAGGACACGGTCGCCGTGATTCCCTACGGTCCGGGTGCGGCCGTCATGCTCGTCGCCGACGGCGCGGGCGGATTGCCGGCCGGCAAACGCGCGTCGCTGACCGCGGCGCAGAGCCTGGCCGCGTCGCTGCAACGGTCGATGGCAGAAACGATGTTGCTGCGAACGGCAATTCTCGACGGCATCGACGCGGCCAATGCTGCGGTGCAGGCGCTGGGCAACGGATCGGCAACCACGCTGACCGTCGTCACGGTTGAAGGGCCCGTCGTGCGCGCGTATCAGATCGGGGATTCCGAGGCGCTGGTCGTGGGCCAGCGCGGCCTCGTGAGGCTGCAGACGATGCCGCATTCGCCGACCGGATTCGCCGTCGAGGCCGGATTTCTCGACGAGAAACAGGCGTTGCATCACGAGGACCGTCACCTGGTGTCCAATTTTCTCGGCGCGCCGGACATGCGCATCGATGTCGGGGCCGAGCTGCGCCTGCAGCCGCGCGACACGATCCTGCTGGCCAGCGACGGGCTCATGGACAACGTTCATCTCGAGGAGATCGTCGAGCGTATCCGCAAGGGTCCGCTCGCCGATGCGGCCGAGCGGGTTATTGCACTGGCCCGGCATCGCATGGCCGTGACTTCGACCGCCCAACCGAGCAAACCGGACGACCTGTCGCTGATCCTGTTTCGCAAGACGGCGGAACAACCGATCGTGCCGGTCGAAGATAGTTAACAGAATCAATCCGTTGCGTCATCAAGACCCGGTCCTCGGCGGTCTTTGCGGCGGGTGTTGATCGGGCGCGGGCCGCGGTATATCGTCGTAGACATTGGGTCGCGGCCGAAGGGGTGCGCGGCTGCAGCCATTCAGATGGAACTCAGCCGCGCTTTTGATGCTCCAAAACCCTTGAGAGTCCGTGCATTAGAAAGGGTCAGGACGATGACATCACGCCGCTCGAACACAATGGTTCCCAGCTGGATCAAACCACTCATATTCATTGCCTTCGCCGCGATGGTCACCGGAGCTTGCAAGACCAGCGGCGGTTCGTCCGGTGGCGGCATGTCGGGCGGCGGAATGCCGTCGGGCGGCGGGATGCCGGCGCCGAGCGGCGGCTCAAGCGGCTCGAGCGGTTCCAGCGGCGGCTCAAGCGGCGGTTCCAGTGGCGGCTCCAGCGGTGGCTCGTCAGGTGGTTCCAGCGGTGGCTCGTCCGGTGGTTCCAGTGGCGGATCGTCGGGTGGTTCGAGCGGCGGCTCGTCGGGCGGCGGCGGAATGCCGGAGCCCCTGCCCAGTCCGGGCGGTGGCGGAGCCAGCGGCCCTTCGGGCAGTGCCGGAGGATCGGCAGGGTCTGGCGGTGACGTCGGCACGTTCCCGGGTGGTGGCGACGATTCGATGGGCGTCCCCCCGCCGCCGAGTTCCAGCGGCGGTGGCGATGGCGACGTCATGGGCGATTCGGGCGCAACCGGCGGCGGCGACGGCGGCGATTCCGAGCCGAGTGACTGGGAAGAAGAGTCGGCCTCATCGAGCGAGAACGAGTGCGGTGACAACGGTGCGCTGCCCGGCGGCATCGGCGGCATGGGCCAGGACGGCGAGTGCATCAGCAGTGGCGGCGGCGGTTCTTCCTCGTCGCAGAGTTCCAGTTCCGCCAGCGGTGGCGGTGGTGGCGGTGGCGGCGGCGGTGCCAGCGGCAGCGCCGGCGGCGGCGAAGGTGGCGTGCAGGGGACCGGCGGCGCGGGTGGCGTCGGCGAGTTTCCCGAGGAATCCGATGAGGAGCGCGCAGCCCGGCTTGGTCAGGAACTCGAGGAGTCGCTGGGCGGCTTTGACGAAGAGCTGCAGGACACGCAGGACGAGATCGCGGCGGTAGGCCGCAGTACCGAAGGATTCGGCGACGGTTCCCAGGGCGCGGGCGGTGGCGGCATCAGCCTGGGCGAGCAGGGCAGTGGCGCGGCTGGCGGTGGCGGCGGTGGCGGCGGCAGCGGTGGCGGAGCCATCGCGGTCGCAAACGAGCGGGTCGCGCGGCAGTCGCCGGTTGCCGGCATGAGCGACGAGCAGATTCGCGAGCGCACGCCCGACGACATCCCGATACTCGTCGACGATGACATCATTGCACGCCAGCTGCGCGAAGCGGCGCTGGCGGAAGACGACCCGGTGTTGCGTGAGCGCCTCTGGGAAGAGTACAGAAAGTACAGCGGCAACTAGGGCGCCAGAACAAGGATGATGACGAGGACTCTATTCGTACTGATGTTACTGGTGTTGTCGGGCTGCTCCGTCAACGAGATTGTCACCGCCGAAGAGACCAAGCTGGTCGTGGCCGAGGCGCCGCCCGACGAGGCGATGCTGCTCGATATCGGCGTGGTCGAGTTTCGCTCCGGCCTTGCAGGCAAAAACGATCCCGACAAGAGTGGCATCTTCGGCGAGATTCGCGACGCCGAGGTGCGCTACCTCGCGTATCACCTGAAAACGACCCTGCAGGGCGCCGGTCATTGGGGCGCCGTGCGGGTGATCCCGTCTCGAGACGCGTTCACCGACGTCACGATCAGTGGTGAAATCAAGAAATCGGACGGGGAGTTCATCGAACTCGAGGTCACGGTCCATGATTCTGCCGGCAATCGCTGGTACAGCGAGGACTACAAGACGCAAACGGGCATCTCGTCCTACTCGGAGAGTCGCGACAAGCGCCAGGACCCGTACCAGAAGGTCTTCAATGACATCGCCAATGACCTGCAGGCGTATGTGCAATCGCTGCCGCCAAAGTCCGTTAGCGACATTCGCAAGGTCACCGAGCTCAGATTCTTCGCCGACATGTCGCCATCGGCTTACGGCGAGCACCTGAGCTTTGACAATGACGGTGTCGCCAGCATTACGCGCTTGCCGGCGGAAAACGATCCCTCGGTAGCGCGGCTGCGGCAGATTCGCGAACGTGACCGGCTCGTTGTCGACACGCTCAACGAGCATTACGCCAATTTCTATTACGGCATCGCGATTCCGTATCACTCGTGGCGCAAGACCGCACGCGAGGAATCGGTCAACTACCGCCAGGTCAAGCGCTCGGCGATGATGCAAACGCTGATCGGCGCCGTCGTCCTCGCCAGTTCGCTGGCCTACGAGGCCAACAGCTCGAGTTACTCGAATCGGCAGGTCCAGCGCGGCCTGCAGAACATCGGCATCGCGCAGGGTCTCGACACGATGGTGACCGGCATCACGCGACGCAAGGAAGCGGCGATGCACCGCGAAGCCATCAAGGAATTGTCAGAGTCGTTCGGCGCCGAAGCGGCCCCGATGGTGGTTACGGTCGAGGGCGAGACGAGGCGTCTCACTGGCACCGCGGCCGCGCAGTACGAAAGCTGGCGGCGACTCCTCAAGCAAATCTACGAGGCCGAGACCGGTTTCGTCGAAACGGCTGACAATGGCGATGCCGATCCCGTGCGCATCGCGGAGCCGACGGGATAACCGACCTTTTCTAGATGCAGGACCTCCAACAAGGAATCGAGCTTGCGGGCCGATACACGCTGGCCAGGAAGCTCGGGACCGGCGGTGCCGCACAGACGTGGCTCGCTAACGATCGGCTGACGCGCGCTTCGGTCGCGCTCAAGGTCCTGGCCAGCGACCGTGTCCCGCCGGCGGCGTTTCACAAGGAATGGCAGACAGGCATCCGGCTGATGCACGCACACATCGTGCGCGTATTCGAATACAGTGAGGACGCCGAACGGCCGTTCTACAGCCTGCAATTCATCGACGGGCCGGACATTAGCGTGCTGGCCGGGGCCCCGCTGGAACATCTGCTCCCGCCCGTCGCGCTGATCGCCGACGCCCTGCGCTACGCGCACGGCAAGGACGTCGTGCATCGCGACATCAAGGCCGGCAACGTACTTCTCGATGGCAACGGCGCCCCGTACCTGATCGACTTCGGCGTCGCGGCAACGGCGGGCATTGCCGGGTCCGGCGGCTCGCTGATTGCCGCCAGTCCGCAAGCGCTGGCCGGCGTTGCCGCGCAACCGGCGGATGACGTCTTTGCCCTCGGCGGGCTGCTTTACGAACTGATCAGCGGCGCGTCGCCGTACTCGTCGGACGCGACCGAGGACGATATCCGCAATACCGTACCCGCTCCCGTTACCCGTCCCGACGGCAGCCCGGTGCCGGCAGCGATCGCCGAGCTGGTCGCGGCGATGCTGGACAAGGATGCCGTAGCACGGCCCAGTGCTGAAGATGTCGCCGCCGCAATCGAGGCTGCGGGGTTCGGCGCGGCGCCGGCACCTGCTTCTTATGCCGGTGTTCGTGAGACCCAGGCCGAGCAGGTCATCGAGGCCAGCACCGGCGTGCGCGGCCAGTCGCGCCATGCCGAGGTGGCGGCGAAACTGGATTCGCAGCCGGGCGGCGGCATCCACCCCAGGACGCTCGGCATTGCCCTGGCGGCCCTGCTGGCCATACTGGTCGGTGTCGTGTTTTTCATTCCGGACCCGACGACGATCGATGACCGGGACGAGCCGGCGGCCGCTTCCGAAGAGTCAACGGCGGCCCAGCCTTCCGACGATGAACAAGACGACGAGGTGTCCGCGCCGCGTGACGATGCGCCCCAGCGCGATGCCCGGGTGGTGGCCCGGTCCGATACCGACGCGATCCTCGGCCGGCTGTTGTCGCGCATGGAGACGCTCGAGAGTCGCGGGGTGCAGCGCTGGGGAGGCTTGCGTTTCAGCCAGGCGCAGGCCGTCTATGCCGAGGGTGACACGGCCTACCTGGCGCGCGACTATGCGCTGGCCGCGGCGAAATACGATGAGGCGATCGCGTTGCTCGATCCGCTGCTCGATGAGGTCGAGCAGGTGTTCGCGACGACCCTGGCCGAGGCGCAGGCGGCGCTCGATGCCGCCGATTCGATCGAGGCCCTGCGCTTGTTCGAACTGGCCGTCGCGATCACGCCGAATCATCCCGGCGCCAACGCCGGTTACATCCGGGCCAAGAACCTCGACGCCGTCATGTCGTTGACGGACCAGGGCATGAGGTTTGAAAACGATCTCGAGCTCGAGGCGGCGCGCGAGAGTTTCGCGCAGGCTGTCGAACTCGACCCGCAATGGCAACCGGCGCAGGACGGTCTCGAGCGCGTGCTGGGCACGATTCGCCAGATGGAATTCGACCAGCGCATGACCGAGGGACTGATTTCGCTCGGCGAGGGTGACTACGCCGGGGCGCGCGCGGCGTTCAGGATGGCACAGGAGATCATGCCGGGTTCGCCAGAGCCGGCCGATGGGCTGCTGCAGGTTGATCAGGGCATTCGGCTGAACCGGATTTCGTCACTCGAAATCCGGGCACAGGACGAGGAGGAGTCCGAGGCCTGGGAAACCGTGGTCGAGACGTACCAGGAGATTCTCGAGATCGATCCCGACCTGGCGTTTGCTCAGGACGGGCTGCAGCGCGCCCGGCGGATGACCGCGTTGCACGAGCAGCTCGACGAGTACATCGCGAAGCCCGACAGCCTCAGCGCCCCGGGCACGATGGCCCGGGCAACGCGGCTGGTCGTGGACATTACGCGCATGCCCGAGATCGGTCCGCGGCTCGGCGGCCAGCGTGACGAGTTGTCGCGTTTGTTGAAACGCGCAGCGACGCCACTGACCGTCAAACTCGTTTCGGATAACGTCACCGACGTATCTATCTACAAGGTTGGTAAACTCGGCAGCTTTGAAACCCACGAACTCGAACTGCGGCCGGGAACCTATGTCGCGGTCGGCAGTCGAGCCGGCTACCGCGACGTCAGGCTGGAGTTTCGCGTTGCGCCCGAAATAGACAGGCAGCCTGTCGTCGTTCGTTGCGAGGAGCCGATTTGAAATTCGATGACCTGACGATTCGTGATGTCGAAGGCGAGCGCCGCGTCGACGCGGCCGAGCTGCCGCTGCGTGTCGGTACCGGGATCGACTGCCAGCTGCGGTTGCCGGGACCCGGGGGCGGCCCGGTCATGGTGCTCGACCTGCTGGACGGATCTCCGTTCGTACAGCCGTTCGGCCGCAACAATGCCATGCAAATCAACGGCGAGCCGCTGGTCGCCAGCTCGAGGCTCGGTGACGGCGACGAACTGCAATTCTTCGGCAGCCGCATTCTCGTGTCGGCCGGCGACGACGGACTGGTGCTCGAGGTGCGGCTCGAGGACAGCGCCTACGTTACGGCGCCGCCCGAGATGCCGGAGGATGCGGCGCTGCCCGATGACGAGGCCATCGCGCCGACGGCATTCCGGCGTGCCGCGGCGACCCATGCCGCCGTTGAGGCCAAGCACCGCAGTCCGCTGAAAGCCATCATTGGTGCGGCGCTTGCCGTGCTCGCCATCGCGTCGTACCTGCTGTTCACGTCGTCCTCGGTGCAGTTCGAAGTCAATCCCTCGGATCCGGACAGCCTGTCCATTGCCGGCGGGTGGTTCCAGCTGCCCATCGGCGATCGCGTGCTGCTGCGCAACGGTGAATACACGGTCGTCGTGCGCAAGGAAGGCTATTACGACGTCAACCAGAATTTTGCCGTGGCGGGTGAGGACGACAAGACCGTCAACGTCCGCATGCGACGCCTGCCAGGCCGCCTGACCGTGGTTACCAGCCCGCCCGTCGACGCCGTCGTGTCGATTGACAACGCGACCGTCGGCAAGACGCCGTTCGGTCCGTTCGAACTGCAGCCCGGTGAGCACAGTGTCAACGTTCGCGCGGATCGCTACCTGCCGTTCGGCGACGTGGTTACGGTTCCCGGCCTCGATTTGCAGGAAACGCTGCACGTTCAGCTGGTGCCACGCTGGTCGAACGTCGAAGTGACCTCGGAGCCTGCGGGCGCCGCGATCTTCGCCGGCGCGGAGCGGCTGGGCGTAACGCCGGCGACGATCGAACTGCTGGAAGGGCAGCACCAGATCAGCGTCGTCAAAGACGGCTTCGCCGCCTGGGACGGGACCGTCGACGCGGAGCCGGATACGGACCAGGCGCTGCCGCTGATTCAACTGCAGCCTGCGAACGCAAAATTACTGGTCAACTCGGTGCCGCGCTCGGCCAACGTGACGGTTGACGGCCGGTACCGCGGGCAATCGCCGATCACGCTGTCGCTGGCGCCCGGTGTCGACTACACGATCGGCCTGTCCAAGGCCGGCTACGGAACGGCCAGTCAACGCGTGCGCCTCGGGGCGGCGGCCAGCGACTCGATTACGGTGGACCTGTCGGCCCGAACCGGCGCGCTGACCGTCAACGTACAGCCTGCCGATGCCGACATCTACGTCGACGGCCGCGTTCGCGCGAAGGGCTCGACCACGCTGCAGCTGAGCTCGGCGCCGCACAGGATAGAGGTCCGCAAGAACGGCTACCAGACCTGGACTCGCACGGTCACGCCGCGCCCGGGCTACCCACAGACGGTCACTGCACGGCTGCGATCGCTCGAGGAGATCGAGCGCGCCAAGATCCAGCAAACGGTCACGACGGTCGACGACCAGACCTTGCGCCGCGTAGAGCCGGGGACCTTCCGGATGGGATCGTCGCGCGCCGAACAGGGGCGTCGTGCCAACGAAGTCATCGTGCCGGTAACCCTGACCCGGCCATTCCTGATCGGCGTGCGCGAGGTGACCAACACGGAATTTACAAAGTTCCGCCCCGGGCATGACTCGGGCAGCGGCATCCATCCGTCGCTGGCCGGCGGCAATAACCCCGTCGCCAACGTCACCTGGGCCGACGCCGCCGAATATTGCAACTGGCTGAGCAAGCGCGAAGGTCTGAAGCCCGCTTACGAGGAAAAGTTCGGCGAGTGGACCCTGATCCGTCCGCTGACCAATGGCTACCGCCTGCCGACCGAGGCCGAATGGGCCTGGGCGATCCGGTACGGCGGCCGCCCCAGCGCCACCCGGTTCTCCTGGGGCAACGACTGGCCTCCGGAACGCAACAGCGGCAACTTTGCCGATCGCTCCGCGATCGACCTTGCGCCTTCGGTCGTGCCGCGCTACGACGACGGCTACGCCTCCACTGCGCCGGGCGGCAAGTTCCCGGCCAATGCGCTGGGCATTTTCGATGGCGCCGGCAACGTGGCCGAATGGGTCAACGACATCTACAGCGTCCCGACGCCGGGGCAGACGACGGCGATCGTCGACCCGCTCGGACCTGACACGGGCACATCGCATGTCGTGCGCGGCTCGAGTTGGCGCCACGCCGGCGTGCTGGAGCTGCGTTACAGTTTCCGCGAAAGCGAGAACGAGGCACGTCCGGACCTGGGGTTCCGGATCGCGCGGTCGATCGACTGAATTTCATGCGACAATCGCACGTTAATGCGGTCAAAGAACACTGACCGGGTAACGAGGAATTGCCGTGATTCGCTACTTATGGATCCTGACCGCGATGGTGTTTATGGCATCGGCGTCTGCTCAGGACGCTGACCCGGACACCGGCGACGAGGATACGGTGGAGGACGCAGCACCAGAGCCCGAGCAGGAACCCGTCGAGTACGACGAGACCGGTCTTGACGAACAGGGGTTCGCGGATGAGGACGACGACTTCGATCCGACCGAGGTGATCCCGACGGACCAATCCATCGATTTTCCAGCGGATATCTAGCACCGATAATCAATCTATGAACAAAAAGAACATACCCGTCGAATTCGTCTTCCAGCTGTTCGCGCTGATCATTGCAATCATAATCGTGCATGCGTTTTACCAGACGGTCGTGCGGCCCAATGCGGCACAGATCATCGAAGAGCAAAATGCAGCTGCCGCCGCAGACCCGGATTACGTGCGCGAGCGTCGCGTCGCGGTACTGATCAAGGACCTCGAGCAGGAAGCCTGTTTCATACTCGGTATCTGGGCGCTGGCGATCATGGGGTACAAGGCGATCACGATTTCGCGCGAACGAAGCCTGTTGGACGTCGACCTGGTGCCCGTTGCGGAGGGGATGCGAATATTGCCGGAGGACACGCGCGAATTTGCGCGCCAGATCCAGGCGCTGCCCGTAGAGAGCCAGTCCATGTTGTTGCCGCGCGCTCTGCTCAATGCGTTGCGGCGATTCGCGACGACGCGCAACATCCAGGACGTCTCGAGCAGCACCCGGGATATCTTCGAATCCGAGGCCGAGCGGCTCGAATCGGAACTGTCGATGATCCGGTATATCTCCTGGGCAATTCCGTCGATTGGTTTTATCGGCACCGTGCGCGGCATCGGTGAGGCCCTGGCGCAGGCCGACAAGGCCGTGCAGGGCGACATCGCCGGCGTTACCCAGAGCCTCGGCGTAGCGTTCAACTCGACGTTTATCGCGCTGCTCATCAGCATCTTCCTGATGTTCCTGGTGCACCAGCTGCAGCTTGTGCAGGAGCGCCTGATCTTCGACGGCGAAACCTATTGCAATGACAAGCTGATTCGCCACATGAAGGCGGACTAGGGCAACCGGAGTCGCCGTGTCCCTGCTCGCCGTCCATCTCAACGATGCCGCCATCTCGGTCCTGGACGCGGACCGCGTGCTTTACCGGGAGCCGGGTTTTGCTCTGCTCGATGACGACCGCCTGACAACGGGGGCGGCCGCGTTCGCGCAGGCGCGGCTGAAGCCGCGCAGGATTCACAATCATTTCTGGTCCGAGCTGCGCACCGAGCCGCTGGCCGATCGTCGCTTTCATCACCTGAGCGCCGCCGACATCGTCAGCCGGCAGCTGGAACAGATGTGGCAGCGCGTGACCGGTGAGGCGATCGTCGTTGCCGTGCCCGGCTACATGGATACCGCCAGTCTCGGCCTGTTCCTCGGCATTGCCGCCGAGCTGCACATCCCGGTGGCGGGAATGGTCGATGCGGCGGTGGCGGCCACGCGCCGCGAATACCAGGGCGCCGTTCCGGTTCACGTCGACTTCGGTCTGCACTCGGCGCTGTTGACGCGCCTGACGCAGTCCGGCCAGGTGCAGGTGGATCGCGCCGAAGTCATTGACGAGTGCGGCATGATCGCGCTCTACGACGCGTGGATTGCGCAGATTGCCGAGGCATTCGTGCTGCAGTCGCGTTTCGACCCGCTGCACACGGCCGAGACCGAGCAGATGTTGCAGAACCGCCTGAAAGACTGGCTGATTGCCGCGTCGGCAGGTGACACGGTGGCGATGGAGATCGAGTACCGCGGCATCAGTCACGCTGCCGAAATGGAGTCGCTCGAGCTCGTGGCCACGGCCGCGCCGGTCTATCACCGCATCGTCAGCAAGCTGCGCGCGCTGTATCGCGCCGACGAAACGCCGGCGCTGCAACTGTCCGATCGGGCGGCGCGCATGCCGGGCCTGGCCGACATCCTGACCGCGCGCGTCGGCGGCGAGCTGTTCGTCCAGGAGCCGGGCGCCACGGCGCGCGGCCTGCTGGCTCGCTGCGGCGACATGAAATCGGGCCAGGGCGCCGTGAGCCTGGTGCGCAAATTACCCTGGGACCAGGCGCCCGTTGCGGCGGCCGCGGACAGCGCCCCGCGCCACAGTGGCCAGCCGACCCACGTGCTGTTTAACAACCGCGCCTACGAGATTAATGGCGACCCGCTGGTGCTGGGCACCCAGTCGGGCAGCGCCGGGCGATCGATCGACCTGCAGCAGGACATGCCGGGTGTCTCGCGCCAGCACTGCGCGCTGCAGCAGGAAAACGGCCAGTGCATCATTCGCGATCACAGCCGTTACGGGACGTTTCTGAACGGCCACCGGATCGACGGCTCCGCTGTGTTGCAGATCGGCGATCTCGTGCGCCTGGGCACGCCCGGCTACGAACTGCGGCTGATTACGACGGAGACTGACAATGGCGCGTAAACGGCGGCCGTTCGAGGTCTTCAGCATGTCGTTTCTCGACTGCATGAGTTGCGGGTTCGGGGCGGTCATCCTGTTCTTCATGATCATCAATGCGCAGGTCAAGGAGACCACCGAGGATGATCCGACCGAACTCATGGCCGAAACGCGCAAGCTCGAGGTCGAGATTCTCGAAGGCCGCAAGAACCTCGTGCTGGCAAAGAACACGATCGAGGAACTCGAGTCCGAAAAGGACACGGCCGAAGGGCGTATCGCCCAGATCATTGCGCTCATCGAGGAACTGCGCGCCGAACTTGCCGAGTACGACGAGGAAACCCTGGCCGAGATCGAACGCATCGAGCAATTGCAGACCGACATCAAGACGCTCGAGGAAGAGGTCAAGCGCCTGCTGGCCATGGCAGAGGCCGAGGAATCCGAGGGCAACCGGCTGCGTGAATTCAAAGGCGAGGGTGACCGCCAGTACCTGACGGGCCTCAAGCTCGGCGGGGAGCGCACGCTGATCCTGGTGGACCGTTCGGCCAGCATGCTGGACGAGACGATCGTCAACATTATCCGCCGCCGCAACATGCCGATCGACGACAAGCTGCGCGCTGTCAAATGGCGCCAGGCGGTGGCCAGCGTCGACTGGCTGACGGCCCAGTTCGTCCCGGGCAGCGAATTCCAGATCTACCTCTACAACACGACTGCGGAACCGGTCATCGAAGGCTCCGATGGGGTCTGGCTGAAGGCCGACGACGCCACCCAGCTCGATGAGGCGATTCGCGTGTTACGGCGCACGGTCCCCGAGGGCGGCACCAACATGAAGTCCGCCATGGAGGTCGTGACCTCGCTGAACCCGTGGCCCGACAACGTCATCCTGATCGCGGACGGGTTACCGACGATGGACGAGCCGACAACCAACAAGCGCACCGTCAGCGGCCGCGAGCGGGCGCGTTACTTCACCAACGCGGTCAATGAGCTGCCGAGCAACATCCCGGTCAATGTTTTCCTCTACCCGCTCGAGGGTGACTACGAAGCGCCGTTCCTCTACTGGCTGCTGGCCTACCGCAGCGGCGGTTCTTTCATCAGCGTGAGCAGGGACTGGCCATGAGAAGGAAACGCCGCAACGTCGAAGCATTCAGCCTGTCGTTTCTCGACTGCATCTGCTGCGGTTTCGGCGCCATCATCCTGTTGCTCGTACTGAGCAAGATCTACGAGCCCGTGATTATCGAAAAGACGCAGGACGACCTCGAGTCGCTGATCGCGATACTGCAACAGGAGCTGTTCGAAATTCGCGGCGAAACCACGGTGCTCAATCGCGAACTCGAGGACGTGAAGGATCAGACGTCCGACACCAAGCTGCGCCTGGCGCGTTTGCAGGGCGATCTCAGCGAGGTGCGCGGCCAGTACGCGGCAACGCAGCGCGAGTCGGAATCGACGTTCGACGAGGGTGACCTGCGGCGCACCAAGCAGCGACTCACCGAGGAAATGCGGCGCCTGCAACCCTACTACCGGCGCGCCGACGACGATGCGGTCGCGGGTATTCCGGTTGACAGCGAATACGTGATCTTCGTGATCGATACCTCGGGCAGCATGCAGCAGTTCAACTGGGGGCGCGCTATCCAGAAGCTCACCGAAACGCTGGACGTGTACCCGCAGGTCAAGGGCATACAGATCATGAACGACAACGGCTCGTACATGTTCAAGCAGTACGCGGGCCAGTGGATCCCGGACAGCCCGGGGCGGCGTGAGGCGATTCGCAACACGATGCGCACTTGGCGGCCGTTCAGCGACTCCAACCCGGCCGATGGCATCATCTACGCGATCAGTACCTACTGGTCGCCCGAGAAGAAAATCAGCATCTACGTATTCGGCGACGAGTTCAGTGGCCGTTCGGTCGAGGCCGTTGTGCGCCAGATCGATGCGGTCAACCGGCTGGACGAGGACGGCAATCGCATGGTGCGCATTCATGCCGTCGGCTTTCCATTCTTCTTCGAGCCCGGGCGGCAGCCCTCGGACACGACCCGCCGTTACGCGCAGCTGATGCGCATCCTCACCGAGCGCAACGGCGGCACCTTCGTCGCCCTGTCGGATCCGAACCGCAGCTGATTGCCACCGTGTGCCGGCGGCCGCTGAGCGGCCAGTTGCCACTATTCATCACAATTGATCGCCAGCTTTCCACGATGCTGGCCGCAGCGTCGCGCAATTGGGCCTTGTAATGATCCTCAATGTCGGAGCCCGCCCCAGCGGGCGATCAACCAGGAGGAAAAGCAATGCGCAATCTCGTCATTATCATTCTCACAGTCGCCGTCGCCGCCTACGCACCGGCCGCCAGCGCCAATGCCTCGAAAGAGGAGAACATCGGCGTCGGCAGCGGCGTGGTCATCGGCGCCCTGGCGGGTGGTCCCGTTGGCGCCATCATCGGCGCGGCGATCGGCGCCAAGGTCGGCGACACGATGCACCGCAAGAACTCCGAAATCGATTCGCTCAACGGCTCGCTCGACAAATCGCGCGACGACGTTCGTACATTGCACCGTGACGTCGACGCGCTGAACGCCGAGCTCGAGCATTATGAACAGATCGATCGCCCGCAGCTGATCAGCCTGATGCAGGCCGGCATTGAGATGGACCTGCTGTTCCGAACCGACGAATACGCGCTCGCCGATACCACCGGCGACCGGCTGGCGGCCCTGGCGCGGGACGTTGCGCAGATGCGCGACATTCGCGTGCAGCTCGACGGCTTTGCCGACGAACGCGGCGCAGCGGAGTACAACCTCGAGCTGTCACGCAAGCGTGTCGAGTTTGTGCGCGACCAGCTTGTCGCCGCAGGCATCGATCCGTCGCGAATAGTAACGACGGCCCACGGCGAAGCACCGGCCCAGGACTCCTCGGCCGACAGCTACGCACTCGAGCGCCGTGTCAGCCTGACGCTGTACATCGGGGATGACAGCGGGCAACCCGTGGCGCGCACCGTCGAACCCTGAGTCCCCAACCGAACTTCCGCGGCTCTCTCCGAGCCGACCCCGCCTGCCGGCCCTTCGGGGCCGGCTTTTTGTTGGAGCCCGCCCCGGCGGGCGACTGCCGTTGTATCATCCGAGGTATGCCTACACATCTCGCAGAGAAACACTGCAAGCCCTGCGAAGGCGGCGTCGAGCCGCTGCGCCCGGAACAGGTCGCGGAACTGATGCCGGCCCTGCACGCCGACTGGTCCGTCAGCGACGATGGCGCGGCCATCTCGCGCCGCTTCGAATTTCCGGCGTACAGCCGGACGCTGGGATTCACGAATGCCGTCGCCTGGATTGCGATCACCGAGGGCCACCATCCGGATATCACGTTCAGCTACGGCTACTGCGTCGTCAGTTACACGACGCACGCGATCGGCGGCCTGTCCGATAACGACTTCATCTGCGCGGCCAAGGTAGACCGGCTGGCGGCGGAGTCGGTGGACGAGTGATCGATATCACCGACATCCAGGCCGCGGCGGAAAGGCTGGACGGCGTCATCGTCAGGACACCGTTGCTCCGGAATGCCGAGCTCGACCGTGTGGCGAATGGCGCCGTGTTGATCAAGCCGGAGTGCTTCCAGCCGATCGGCTCGTTCAAGATTCGCGGCGCTTACAACCTGCTCAGCCAGCTTTCGCCCGAACAGGCGGCGAAGGGTGTGGTGGCGTGGTCGTCCGGCAACCACGCCCAGGGCGTCGCGCTGGCCGGCAAGCTGCTCGGCATTCACGCGGCAATCGTCATGCCCGAGGACGCGCCGGCCGCCAAGCTCGAGAGCACAAGGCAGCTCGGCGGCGAGATCATCACCTACGATCGCTACACCGAAGATCGCGAGGCGATTGCCCGTGACGTGGCGGCGCAGCGCGGCGCCGAGATCGTGCCGTCCTACGAAGACGAGCGCATCATTGCAGGGCAGGGCACGGCCGGCCTCGAGATTGCCGAGCAGGCGGCCGAGCTCGGCCTGGACGTCGACAACCTGCTGGTCTGCTGCGGCGGTGGCGGCCTGACCGCGGGCTGTGCCGTCGCCATGCATGCTCGTTTCCCGGAAGCCGATATCCATACCGTCGAGCCCGAGGACTTTGACGATACGGCGCGATCGCTCGACAGCGGCGAGCGCGTCGCCAATTCACCCGATGCGCGGTCTATCTGCGACGCATTGCTGACCGACATGCCGGGGCAGTTGACCTACGACATCATGCGCAAGCACATCAAGGCGGGGCTGACGGTCAGCGATGCCGAGGTGCGCGAGGCGATGCGATTCGCGTTCCGCAACCTGAAAATCGTCGTCGAACCCGGTGGCGCTGTCGGGCTTGCAGCGGTACTTGCGGGCAAAGTCGACACGGCCGGCAAGACCACGGCAATCATATTTTCGGGGGGGAACGTCGACGCAGAACTGTTTGCGTCGATTCAGACCGAGCGGACCTGAGGCTTCCTGAACGCCGTTACGTTAGCCGATGGCTGACGCCGCAGCGCATTGAGCTGCACGGCGCGGCGGCGGCGCGCTTCCCAACCGTCCAGCCAGCCCACGATCTTGTCGACCTGTTCGACGTCCGGGCGCACGCGGCTGGGTTGCATGTCGTGCATGCCCAAACCGCGCTCCGCCGCGCGCACGAAATTCTGGCTGTCGCGCAGCACGGCAATGATCGGGATGCCGAGTGAATCGAGGAAACGCATGAGCCGCCCGAAACTCTTCGTGTTCTTGCGCGTCCGGTTGGCGATCACGGCAAGCTTGCCCTCGTTGCGATTGACCTTGGCCACGAGCAGCAGATCGGCGATGCACTTGGACGCGGCATCGATGTCGAGCGGCGAGGGCAGCACGGGTACGAGGATGCTCGACGAGTCGCGCGTCAGCTCGCGCAGGTCGTCGTGATTGATGCTGGCCGGGGAATCGATGACCAGGTTGAGCGTGTCTTCGGGAATGCGCAGCTGCCAGCTGCGCGTCGCCTGCATCGACTTCTTGTATGCCGCGATGCCGTGAATGGACGGCATGTCTGCCGGGCGCCGGTTGAGCCACGCGATCGTCGACCCCTGCGGGTCATAGTCCATGATGGTGGGTTGCGGCCCGCGCCTCGCGTAGCAGGCCGCGATATTGGTGGCGAGGGTCGACTTGCCGCACCCACCCTTGGGGTTGAGTACAACGATCTTGTTGAGCTTATCGCGTGACGGCGTTATCAGCATGGCCTCAAATATGTCGGCTCACGGCCTCGCAGTCCCTGCGCCAGTTCACATAATAACAGCGGAGTTACAGCCCGGCCAATTCGGTCCACGTGGTGTTGATCGTCGCGTCAGGGGTGCCTTCGCCCGTCGTGTTCGAGTAGATCTCGATGACGACGTCGATGCCATTGGCCTGCGCGATGATGCGCGCGCTGCTGGCGTCGCCGACGAGCAGCATTTCGCCCACGGTCGGGTAGTTGGTGTCGACGCCCTCGAACATGACCGGTGTCGAGTAGGTGACCGAGCCGGATAGCTCCGAGCTGTCCAGCACGCCGGAGGTCAACAGTGTGTAGGGCGACGGGAAAACCGTGCCGTCGAAGGTCTGTGCCGAACTGTAGCCGGACAGAGTCGCGGTACCCGAATTGTTGGATGAGAGCATGGACCCGCCGCTCACAGCCGCTTCGACGTATGGGGCCTGCAACGTGTTCAGCGTTGCTGTGGCGTCGCCGTTTGCAAGCACGACGTCTTCTGCTGAAGTGACCTGCAGGTTGTCGAGCAGCATCGTCATGGTCATGTCATACAAGCCACTGACCGCGTCGCCGCTGAACGCGACCACCTCGAAATCGATCGCGCCGTCGATGACCTCGCCAATGCCGTCATCGCAGCCTTCGTACTCGGCCGAGATCGTGTCGCCGGCCGTCAGTGTCGGCGTAATGGGGTCTTCGAGGTTGCCCGAGATCGTCAGCGTGCCGCCTGCCGCACAGGGCACGGTGGTCTGCGGGATGGGCACCTGCATCAGCGTATCGATGATGCCGGGCCGTTCGATGTCAGGCTTGAACAGGCCGCCGCCCGCATTGCCCGTGAGGCCGTTGCTGGCCGCCAGGCCCGCCAGGTCGCCGCTCGACGATGCCTGCTGGTAGCTCTCTTGCGCCACACTCAGGCCGTTATCCGACGTAATCGGCATTGCCGCGCCCGGGGGCGGGTTGCCGTTATTGGCATTGTCACTGTTGCTGCCGCCGCAGGCGGTGAGCAGGGACAGGGAAATCAGTACGGGTAAGCTGGCTTTGTTCATCACGGTATCCGGGTGGCTGGCAGAGGTAACGAACAGTCTACCGGCCCTGCGAATCGGGTCCGTGACGGCCCTCACACTGGCCCTAATCCATGAAACCCGGGGTAGTGTTGCTTAAAGGCAACATATTCCAAAAAAACCTGCATCTTTTGTTACACCACCATTTACAAAGGTGTTGTGATTTCGCATCATTGCCTGCATGGCGAGACCTGTCTCTGGCGGGTTGCCCGGCGAAAACAGTCTCAAAAAAAGCTGTGCCGAAAATAATTGTGAATCAAGGGGTAAGACATGATCGTCGATGAACTTCGTGCAGTCCTTGCACGTATCAGCAAACTATTCGTGGTGTCGTTAGCAGTTGCCGGCCTGGCCGTGCCTGCGGCGCATGCCCAGGACGACGACACAGACGCGCCGGAATCGGATGATTCGGTCGAAGAGATCGTTGTAACGGGGTCGCGGCTCAAGAGAGACACATACACGAGCATCGCGCCTTTGCAGGTCATTTCCGCGCAGATTTCTCGCGAAGTCGGCCTGATCGACGCGGCCGATATTTTGCAGGAGTCCTCTGCCGCCAGTGGTTTGCAGTTCGACCTGACGTTCCAGGGTTTTCGTCTGGACAACGGTCCGGGTTCATCGACGCTGGATTTGCGCGGACTGGGTGAGTCAAGGACCCTGGTTCTCGTTAACGGTAAGCGC
>JASJBB010000093.1 GCA_030066735.1 Woeseiaceae bacterium
GACCAGCGGCGCCTCGAGGTCGATGCCCACCACACTGGCGCCGTGCGTCTCGATCATATCGAAGGCCGGCCCGCCTACCCCGCAGCCAACGTCGAGGATGCGTTTGCCCTGCGTATCAATGCCCTCGAGCAAACGCGCTACGTTTCCCCGGCCGCCCGGCGCCATGTAGCCCTCGCCCCAGATAAGCTCGAGCATGGCGACCATGTTGTCGTGGTACTCGTTTTCGTGGGCACTCACGCGTAATGCGGGTATATCGGCTTGTACATGTAATTGCGTATGTCGGCCATGATGTCCTCGGGACGTTCCTTGTCGGTGTAGCCCCTGTCGTAGACGATCGTGGCGACGTCATACGCGATCTTCGCAGATACCTCGCGAATTCGCGACAGCGGCGGGTATACCCGCCCGCGTTCGAGGTCGTGCTCGGTGACCATGTTAGCCAGTGAATGCGCCGCCGCCAGGAACATGTCGTCAGTAACGACGCGCGACCGGCTTACAATCGCGCCAAGGCCAACACCCGGGAAGATGTACGCATTGTTGCCCTGGCCCGGTACGAAGATCCGGTTGTTGTACTTGACCGGATCGAACGGGCTGCCGCTCGCGAAGATCGCCCGGCCCTTGCTCCACTTGTACGCCTGCTCGGCCGTGCATTCGGCATTCGCCGTCGGATTGGACAGCGCCGAGATCAGTGGCCGCTGGTTGATGTCGGCCATGGCTTCAACGACTTCCTTCGTGAACGTTTGCGGCTGGCCCGACAGACCGAGAATCGCCGTTGGCTTGAGCATCTTGACGGCGTCGAGGAGGTTGTCGACGTATTCATGGTCGTGCGCGTACGGCAGTTTGTGGTCGGCGAGATTTTCGCGGCTGCTGACGACCAGGCCCTTGGAGTCGACGAACCAGCAATGCTTCCTGGCCTCCTTCGCCGGGATGCCCTTTTCGGCAAGCGCTGCGACGTACACGTCGGCAATGCCGATGCCGGCTTCGCCCGCGCCGAGGAACAGGATCTTCTGGTCTTCGAGTTCGCCGCCCGTAATCCGCAGTCCGGCAATGATCCCGGCCACGGCCACGGCGCCGGTGCCCTGGATGTCGTCGTTGAACAGGCACACCTGGTTGCGGTACTGCTCCAGCAGCCGGAACGCGTTGTTGTTGCCGAAGTCCTCGAGCTGAATCAGCACCCCCGGGAAGACTTCGTTAGCCGCCGTGATGAATTCCTCGACGAGTTCGTCATATTGCTCGCCGCGCAGGCGCTTGCGCTCCAGCCCGTTGTAAAGCGGGTCGTTGAGCAGTGCCTCGTTGTTGGTGCCGACGTCGAGCATGACCGGCATGCATTGCGTCGGGTGAATGCCCGCGCAGGCCGTGTATAGCGCCAGCTTGCCGATCGGGATGCCCATCCCGTCGGCGCCCAGGTCGCCAAGGCCGAGAATGCGTTCGCCGTCGGTGACGACGATGATCTTGGCGTCCTTGTGCGGCCAGTTCTGCATGATCTCGCGCACGTGCCCCTTGTCGTGCATCGATACGTAGAAGCCACGCGGCTGCCGGAAGATGTGCTGGAATTCCTGGCACGCCTTGCCCACGGTCGGCGTGTAGATGATCGGCATCATTTCTTCGATGTGATTCATGATGACGCGGTAGAACAGCGTCTCGTTGCGGTCCTGCAACGAGACCAGGTAGAGGTAGCGCTCGAGGTCGGTGGGCTTCGCTCGCACGTTGTTCAAGACGCGCAATTCCTGCTCGGCCGGCGAATGGACGCGCGGCGGCAGCAGGCCACGGAGGCTCAGGTAGTCACGTTCGGCTTCGGTATAGGCGGTGCCTTTATTGCGGACCGGGTCATGAAGAATTTTAACGCCCCGGTACATGGCGGAGGGTACATGGTCATCCACGGTGAATTGTCCCGTTCAGAGGAGGCTTGAAGGGAAAATACGACGCTTTGTGATGGCGGCATATGCCGGATTTCACGTAGTTAGGATGCCGTATATCCAAAGGCCGCGTGGCGCGCTAGGATGAGCAAAACCATCCGGAATCCGGAAAAGGGGCAGGGCCATGACCGACACCAGCAAGCTGCTACTCCAGTCGTCGCTGGGCGCGGAACTGAATAACGAGCAGGCGGCCACGCTCGGGGCGCTCATGAGCACCCGGCATCTCAAGAGCGGTGAGTTCCTGATCGTGGAAGGTACCTCGGACGACACGCTGCACGTGCTGCTGGAAGGCAAGCTCGAGGTCGTCAAGCATGCCGGCGGCGACGACGAGGCCAGCCTGGCTGTCCTGCGCGATGGCGACCTCGCGGGTGAGCTGAGTTTCGTGGACGGCGAACCGCATTCGGTGGGTCTCAGGGCACTGTCCGACAGCCATGTATTGAGCCTCGAACGCTCGGCTTTCGAAGGCATCATCACCGAGCAGCCGGACCTTGCTTACCTGGTCATGCGCGCCGTGACCCGTTCGGTGCACAAGATCGTGCACCGCATGAACCACCAGTTCATCGAACTGAATAACTACATCTTCAAGCAGCACGGCCGCTATTAGCGGCCGCGCCGGCCGGATCAGGCAGTCCTGATTTCGCGCTCGTCCAGCAGGTCGGGCGACATCTCGGCATAGTGGCTGAAGTCCATCGTGAAGCTGCCTTCGCCACCGGTCAGCGACTTCAGCCGCGAATGATAGGCCTGGATCTCCTTGAGCGGCGCCTGGCCGGACACGACGATGCGGTTGTCCGGCAGAGTCTCGGTGCCGTTGATCATGCCGCGCATCGAGGACAGGTCGCCGGCCACACCGCCCGCGCAGTCACTGGGCACCGTAACCGCGACACTGACGATCGGCTCCATCAGGATCGGCCGTGCTTTCTCCACGGCATCCATAAACGCCTTCTTGCCGGCCTGGATGAATGCGATCTCCTTCGAGTCGACGGAATGATGTTTGCCATCGTAGACAATCACCCGAATGTCCTGCATCGGGTAACCGTGCACTCCGCCCGATTCCATGACCTGGCGCACGCCTGTTTCCACGGCCGGTATGTATTGCGACGGGATCGCGCCGCCGACGACTTCGCTGGCAAACTGGAAACCCTCGCCCGAGCCTAGCGGTTCGATACGCAGGTAAACCTCGCCGAACTGTCCTGCGCCGCCGGTCTGCTTCTTGTGGCGGTGGTGCCCTTCGGCTTTGCCCCGGATAGTCTCGCGGTAGGCGATCGACGGCGGCGCCGTCTTCACCTCGAGGTCGTAGTGATCCTTGATTTCCTCGAGAACCGTGCGCAAGTGCATCTCGCCCAGGCCCCGCAGCACGATCTCGTTCAGCGCCGCGTTGTGTTCGACCGACAGCGACGGGTCTTCGGACTCGGCCGTGTGCAGCGCGTCGGACGTCTTTTGCGCCTCATTGTCGGAGGGCGGGCTGATCGCCAGCCCGAACATCGGTCGGGGCAGGGCGATCGACTTCAGGTGGAAGTGATCTTCGTCGTGCGAATCATGCAGCACGGCATCGAAGTGCACCTCGTCGACGCGCGGTATGGCGCAGATGTCCCCGGGCAGCGCAACTTCGATCTTGGCGTGATCGCCGCCGTTGAGCTTCAGCAGCTGGTTGACCTTGATGGGCTTGCGCGCATCGCCGACAAACAGCTGGCCGCCCGACTTGACCGTGCCCTGGTGCAGGCGGAATACGCCGAGCTTGCCTTTGAAGGCGTCAATCTCGACGTGGAATACGTGACCGATCGCGTGATCGTCGGGGTCCGGTTTTACGATGACCTCTTCGGCGTCCTCGCCCTCACCCTTGAGGAAGACCGGCGGGTTACCCTCGGCCGGATTCGGCATCAGGCGCTCGAAAATCTGCAGCAACTGGTTGGTGCCGGCGCCGGTCTCGGCGGATACGAAGCAGATCGGTGTCAGGTGCTCCTCTCGCAGCGCCTGCTCGAACGGCTCGTGCAGCTGATCCGGCTGCAGGTCTTCGCCCTGCTCCAGGTAGAGCTCCATGAGCTCGTCGTCAATCTCGACGACCTGGTCGACGATCTGGGTATGGGCGGTCTTGACGTCGCTGAACAGGGTGTCCGCACCCTCAGGCTGGAAGAAACAGTCGACAACGCCGCTGCCGTCGGCGGACGGCAGGTTCAGCGGCAGGCAACCGGTGCCGAATTCGTCGCGAATCTGTGCGACCAGCGCTTCGAGATCGATGCCCTCGGCGTCGATCTTGTTGACGATGATCATCCGGCACAGACGCTGGTCATGGGCCGCCTTCATCATGCGCCGCGTGTCCTGTTCGATGCCTTTCTCGGCGTTGATAACGATAGCGGCCGTCTCGACAGCCGGCAGGACGGCCAGTGTGCGGCCGTAAAAGTCCCGATATCCCGGCGTGTCGATCAGGTTGACATGAATGCCGCCGTGATCGAGATGGCAGATTGATGGGTAGAGTGAGTGTCCCGCTTCGCGTTCGCGCTTGGTGAAGTCGGAAACGGTGTCGCCTTTGGCGACCGATCCGCGGGCCTCTATTTTGCCGCCCGCGAGGAGAAGAGCTTCGGTGAGTGTCGTTTTGCCCGTGTCGCCGGGTCCGAGAAGACATACGTTGCGTATGTCGCCGAGTGTATAGGACATCAGCTTTTTCCTCTCTTTAATTGTTTTCCAAGGAGAATACTCCAAAGCTTTCGATCGGTCACATAGCGGTAATAACCTATTGCGGCCCCGGCCACCCGAGATTCGGATAATACGAACTGTAGGCCGTTGATGTACCTGTAAAAATGAGCGCCATTTTCGCAAACAGGGAAGCGCCAGTGACACACAAAGTCCTGATCATGGGAGCCGCGGGACGCGACTTTCATATGTTCAATTGCTGCTATCGTGACGCCGGCGACACCGAAGTCGTCGCATTCACCGCGACGCAGATTCCGCATATCGAAGACCGGGTCTACCCGGCGTCGCTGGCCGGGTCCCGGTACCCGGAGGGCATTCCGATTTATCCGGAGGAACAGCTGGATAAACTCGTCGGCGAGTACGCCGTCGACGAAGTCGTCTTCGCCTATTCCGATGTCGACTTCCCATATATCGATGAGCGCCGCAGAATTGTCGAGAAACACGGGGCACGGTTCTCCCTGTTCGACGTCGACGCCACGATGCTCCCCTCGTCGAAACCCGTAGTTGCAGTCACGGCGGTGCGGACGGGTTGTGGCAAGAGCCAGGTGTCGCGCCGTATAACCCACATCCTGGCCGACATGGGAATGAAAGCCGTCGCCATTCGCCACCCGATGCCGTACGGCAACCTGGCGCGACAAGCCGTACAGCGCTTCGCAACGCTTGACGACCTCGATCTGCACGAGTGCACGATCGAAGAGCGCGAGGAGTACGAGCCGCATATTCGCAATGGCGTCATCGTCTACGCTGGCGTCGACTACGCCGCGATCCTCGAGCAGGCCGAGCAGGAAGCCGACGTGATTATCTGGGACGGCGGCAACAACGACACGCCGTTCTACAAGCCCGATCTCTGGATCGCGGTCGCGGATCCCTACCGGGCAGGGCACGAGCTGGAGTATTTCCCCGGAACCGAAAATTTCGCGCGTGCGAATATCATTCTCATCAACAAGGTCAGCCATGCCGATGCCGAAGACATCGCGATCATCGAGGACCATGCCAGGGAAGTGAATCCGTCAGCCAAAGTGCTGTTGCGAGACTCTACGTTGCACGTGCCGGAGCCCGACCTGATCACGGGCAAGAAAGTGCTCGTAATCGAGGACGGCCCGACCACGACGCATGGCGGCATGCCTTTCGGCGCCGGCGTTGTGGCGGCCAGGCTCAACAAGGCGGCGGAGATTGTCGATCCACGCCCGTGGGCGGTCGGCGAGATTGCCGATACCTTCGAGAAGTACCCGGACATCGGCCCGCTGCTGCCCGCGATGGGCTACGGCGAAACGCAGATCCGGGACCTGGAGGAGACGGTCAACTCGGTCGAGTGCGACCTGGTGATCGTGGCCACACCGATTGACCTGACCCGGCTCCTGACGATCGAGCGCCCGCACATGCACATCGGCTACCGGCTCGAACGTTCAGATGGTGCGATCACGGAGGCCATAAAGTCCGTCGTTCCCTGATACAGTCCTGCCTATGGGCAGACAACCACTGGTAACGGCCGTCCTGTTGTGTGTGGCAAGCGCTTCGCTGGCGCAACAGAAAGAAGCCTCCTTCGAACTGACGCCGCTCGTCGGTTACCGCTTTGGCGGTACCTTCGAGATCGAGGAGTCGCCGGATTCCTACGGTATCGAGGATTCCGCGAGCTACGGGTTTATCCTGAATTTCCCGCATCGAGCGAACACGCGGTGGGAAATTCTTTACTCGCGGCAATCCACCGACGCGGAGTTCAGCGACCGTACGAGCAGCAACAGGTTCCTGGATATCGAATCGCAGATGCTGCAGATCGGCGGCACCTACCAGTTCGACAGCGAGAACGACGCCGTGCAGCCCTACCTGGCCGCAACGATCGGTGGCACCCACGTCAAGGCATCGGCGAACGGTTCCGAGAGCGATACGTTTTTCTCCGGCTCGATCGGTCTCGGCATGTTGTTCGCCCCCAACTCGAGGGTCGGGCTGCGGCTCGAGGGGCGCGGCCACGCAACCTTCACGAATTCGAGCTCCAACCTGTTATGCGTTGTCAGTCCCGACCTCAATGCCTGCACCATCGAGGTGACGGGCGACGTAGTCATCCAGTTCGAGGTTTTCGCCGGCGTGGTCGTCCGTTTCTAGGCGCCGGGCAGGGCGTCGACCAGATCTTCCATCTTGCGCAGCGTGGCCGCGTCGGGCAGCTGGCCGTACGCCGCAGCGATATTGTCGAGCATGTGCTTTGCTTTGCTGGTCGCGGGCGTAACGCAGGTTGTGGCCGGATGCGCGGCAACGTACTTGATGAAGAACTGCGCCCAGGTCGTCGCGCCGAATTCCTGCGCCCACTCCGGCACGTCCAGGCCACTGGTGCGTGAGAACAGGCGGGTGCGGCCAAACGGCACGTAGATCAGGGTTGCAATGCCGAGGTCCCGGGCGAGCGGCAGGATACGGTCGGCCGCCCGGCGATTGTCCACGGCATAATCGACGCCGATGAAATCGATCGGGTAGTCCTTCATCGCTTGCTCGAGGTCTGCATCGCGCCTCGGATTGGTGGCCGTTGTGCCGATGTAACGAATGCGGCCTTCTTCCTTGAGCTCCCTGATCGCCGCCATCTGCGTCGGCAGGTCGGCGAGGTTATGCACCTGGATCAGGTCGATCGGATCCTTGTGGGCACGGGTGAATGACCGTTCGAGTTGCGCAATGACCTTTGCCGGGTCTGCCGGTCCCGGTTCGCCGCGCCCGAGCGCGTTGACCTTGGTGGCCCAGAACAGCTTGTCGGTCATGCCGGCGTCATTGGCAATCTTGCCGCTGACCTCCTCGGAGGCGCCGTAGGAGGGCGCGGTGTCGAACACGGTCCCGCCGTTGTCGACCAGGGCCCGCATCACGCCGGCCAGCGCGGCGACGTCCTCGCCCTGCGCCACCCGGCGGAAAGTTGCCGAGCTGCCGAGACCAACGATCGGTAACGCTTCCCCGGTTTTCGGGATGGTTCGCGTGATCAGGTCCGCGGCGTCGAAAGCGGCCAGTACGCCGGATGGCAGGGCGGTGGTAGCGCCAGCGGCAATAGCAAGCTTCAGGCAGTCACGTCGAGTCGGCATCGGAAATCTCCACTAGGCAGGCAGTGTGCCAACGCTACACGCTCGGAACACAGGTATCCAGAGCGACAATTTGCAGGCGATCTGCGCAGATCCAGGCGGCGCAATCCGTCGCATCTTCAACAATTACTTTAACTTTGAATTTCAAGCGCCGGTTTCGCTGCCGCCGGTTAATGAGGAAAATCTAATTTCATCCGCAAGCGTTGACATAATTTGGGAATGGCATAAATTCGATACTGAGGCGAAAGCCTCACGCGCCAACAAGTTCGCTTGTTGACAACCGCCCTGCTGAAAGAGGTCCGAGCCTCAACAAGTGTCGGGGGCGGTGGACGCGAAAAGGCAGAGCCGGAGGTTGAAGCGGGAAGCGCAAGCGGAACGTGGAGCCGAAGGGACGCACCGGAGGAACTCGGAAAGTCGCCGGAGCGTTACGCCAAAGGTAGCCCGATACCAAGAGTGCAATCGGGTCTGGACCGGAAAGCCGGCGGCAACGCAGGTGGGAAGGGAAAGAGTCGAGTGCGCAACAAAAGCAGATCTACCTTCGCGTCCTCATATTCGCAAAGCGGCCCCGGGTGATGAATCCGGGGCCGTTTTTTTTGTTACTCTGTTTTGTATAACAACAACAAGGAGCGACATCATGGATACCGCATGGATACAGGTTTTTGTGCTCACGCTCGCAGAGTGCGCGGCGCCGGCGGGCAAAACCGTCTGCCAGGAACGCGAATTCGATCTGCAGTTTCTCACGCGCGCTGACTGCGAGGTGGCGCTGGAACAACTCGTCACGCTCAAGGAAGAATCCGCTACGGTTATTGTCGATCGAGCCGGGTCGAGCTGCACGGTGTCGGCACGCGAAAGCGAGATATTCGCGAGCGCCGAAGAAGTTCGGGTCGCCTCGGACGGCACGGCGCCCTGGAAGGCCCCCGATCTCAACGCTGAAGTTGTCGCGCCGTCTGTGGTGGCCCATGAGGACCGCCTGGCAAACCTGCCGGACTGCGAGAACTATGACGGGCAGGGCGCTTGCAAGATGGGCGGCATCATCATCGAGGGCGCCGATGAGGGCGAGGCCGTCGAAGTCTGGAAGCGCGAGAACTAATTCAGACTAAAAAGGGAATGACTGCGCGACGTTCCGGCGGATAGTCGGGAAACCGGGCGCGGTACCAGCGATGGGTCGCCAGCGCCCTTGGCAACAGGTTGGCCGTCGTGAACACTGCAAATGCGAGGCCTGCCAGGGACCACGTCATGACGGCCCAGCCGAACCACTCGACAATCTCGCCCAGGTAGTTGGGGCAGGATACGAAGCGGTACAGGCCGCCTTGCGGCACCCAGTAATGCACCTGGCCCGGCTCGCGCAGCCGCACCAGCACCCGATCGGCGTGCTGGTTGATAAGCCAGCCCGTGACAAATATCGTAAGCCCGACAATAAACGGCGCCGTTGTCAGCCAGTCGTCGGGATAGCTGCCGAGGTGCGATATCCAGCGCGCGTTGATATAGGCATTCAAAACATTGAACAGGATTGCCGTCGCCACGATGACGACCGGAATGCGTTTACCCTGCTCGCGCATTCGCACCGGGTAGAGAAGGGTCCGCCCGAGATAGTGAAACTGCCAGGCGAAGAACAGGACTAGCGGCACACGCTCCCAGGCGAACTGGCCCGCAAAGTACACAGCAGCGAATACGACGACAGCGGGGGACTCGAACAATACCCAGCCTGCTCGAGCCGGTACCGTCGGCCCCCATCCGTCGCGTGCGAAGCGGCCGTATGGCGCATTGACCCGCAGGAGCAGGATGAACGTCAGCGCCGCCAGTACGAAGACGAGCAGAACGAGCCAGGCATGTAACTGTGGCTCGCTGATCGGCCCCGGCATGAATTACTCTTCTTTGAGACTGTAGGTCCAGCGCCCGTACACGTACATGCCGGCGGCAGAGACGATTCCGACCGCCGCCATGATGTACCAGGCCTTGCCGACGTTGTTCGCCGCGTACAGCTGCGCCGTGAGCACATCTGCGCTCTGTCCCGTAAATTCAACCAGCCTCTGGAACGCCTCGCCAATAGGGATAGCAGCCGCATCAGCCTGGCTCATGCCCGCTTCGACGAGAGCGGGACGCGCGACCGTGTCAATGGCGCCATATTTGTAGTAGAGCGTCTGGCCGAAATAGCCCTCGGCCATCCAGCCGATTCCCAGCGGGAGCTGGCTGAAGCCGAGGTACATGGCCTTCTTCTGTCGCGGTGCGATATTGCCGAGGTACTCCGAGGACTTCGGACTCGAGAGCATCTCGCCGATCGAAAAACACACGATGCCGGCGACCACGATCCACACGTAATTGAAGCTGCCGAACAGGATCAACGTTGTCGCGGCCAGGAAAGTGCCGATGGCCATCGAGTTGGTCGCTTTCATCAGCGCGCTCCAGCCAGCAATCAGGAAGCACGTAAACATGATCAGCATAGCGTTAATGTTGACGAGGCCTTCAGGCATGATACGTGTTCCGTCCGCCGACATGCCGAGCACGAAAATCCAGAATCGGCTGTCGGTGCCGTCCGGACCGAACAGGTGCTGCACCATGACGGTCGTGTCGACCCAGTCGCGGAAGAACAGCGGGCCGACGTCCCAGAACGCCATGAGCATGAACCAGAATCCGGAGAACAGCACGATGTACCAGATCATGATCGGGTTCAGCAGTTCTCTCAGGCTGTCCACGGCGAGGTTTTCTTGCTTGATTTCACCAGACTTGACCTTGGCGAGATAGGCGAGGCGTTCCTCCTTGTCAGGCTCCTTGTAGGTGAGTAACAAGAGAAAATTGAGCGAAATGATGGCGGCGCAGGCATAGAAGACGTACTGCCACTCGAGCTGCCGCAGCTGGGCCGCGACCAGCGGACCGATCCAGCCGCCGATATTGACGGTCTGGTAGAACACGCCCCAGGCCATCGAACTGTTCTGTCGGTTGGTCGCCTTGACGATGGTGCCCTGGATCCCGGGCTTGAAGATGCCGGTGCCGAACGCGAGCACGACGGCCCCCGCCATGAATCCCCAGAACGTCGGAAACCAGGCCATGAGCAAATAGCCGAGGATTTTGAAGACCGTCGACGCGAAGATCGTCTCCTTGTAGCCGATGCGATCCGAGATGCCGCCGGTCAGCACCGGGACAAAAGATTGCACCATGGCCCAGACGAGGAAGATGACGCCGATTTCGGTGCCTGGCAGCCCCAGGCCGCCATTCGACTGTGCGTCGGTGGCGTAGAGACTCGAGACCTGGCGTACGCCGTAATAGGCGAGCCGTTCGACCATCTCCATGGCGCCGCAAATCCAGAAGACGTAGCCAAGGCTGCCAATGGCGGCCCAGATGCCGAGCTGTTTGACGTCCTTGACGCTGGTGGTGTGGTTGCCCAGATCGGAGTTGGCCATGCCGAAACCTTTGTTGCTGTTATTGTTGGACGGCATTCTAGCAGGGAAGACGGCAGAACTTTTCGGTTTGGTTGCGGCCTAATCCTGACAGCAGCCAAATAAGGGGAGCAGCGAATGAAAAAGTCGCTTGTGGCGGTTTTATGCGTTCTGGTTGTTGCAGCCTGCGGGGGCAGTAGCGGTAACGGGGGGCAGGAGCCACCGCCACCACCACCGCCATCGTCCGCTATCGACGATTTCGAGATTGCGTTGCAGGGGCTGACTCTCGGCGAGTTCTATGAAACCTCTATTGCCACCCTGGCGCAACGCTCACCCGAGGGGCTGATCTGGCGATCGTTGCAGGACGTCTATCCGCAGACGGCGGTCGCGCTTGACAACCTGTCGGACGGATACCGCCGGGAAACCTTCGAGCTCTACAGCATGGCGCTGGATGCGCTGCGGGGTTACGACCGGTCGATCCTCGATGCGGACGGCCAGCTGAATTACGACCTCTACGAATGGTACCTGCAGGATACCGTGGATCGACGGCAGTTTATGTATCACGATTTTCCCGCGACCTACGGCATATTCGGCGTTCCCCGGAGCACGGAGCAGCTGTTCACCGAAGTTCACCCGCTGGATTCGTTCGAGGACGCACAGCGCTATGTCGCGCGCCTCGCACTGATCGAGGCCAAGTTTCAGCAACTCGAGGACCACCTTGACCTGCAGGTACAACGCGGAATCGTCGAGCCGGCGCTGACAATGCAGGTTGCGATCAACCAGCTTGCCCCAATAGCGACAACGAACGGTATCGACAACCCTTACTACCAGGCGCTGGCCGAGAAGACCGGCGGCCACCCGGAAATCAGCAGCTCCCAGCGCAGCGCGCTGCTGGACCAGGTGTCAGATACGTTTAACAACAGCATAAGACCTGCCTACCAGGGTTTACGCGCCAAACTGCAGTCACTGCTGTCGAGCGCGCCTGCACAAATCGGGGTAGGGCAGTATCCGGACGGCGCCGCTTATTACGATTTCACGCT
>JASJBB010000091.1 GCA_030066735.1 Woeseiaceae bacterium
CCGGGATGCCGCCGCCCTGCATATCGCCGCCGGACATTCCGCCGCCGGATGCGCCACTGGGCGATGAAGATCCGCCTTGCGAGCCACCGGGCGACGGCATGCCGCCGCTCGGCGAGGACTGGCCGCCCGAGGAGCCGCCCTGCGAACTGCCGGACGGCGAAGACTGGCCACCGGACGAGCCCCCGGGCGGTGGCGGCATACCACCACTGGGCGAGGACTGGCCGCCGGAGGAC
Source organism: Woeseiaceae bacterium (assembly GCA_030066735.1). Lineage (GTDB taxonomy): Bacteria > Pseudomonadota > Gammaproteobacteria > Steroidobacterales > Woeseiaceae > UBA1847. The sequence goes on from JASJBB010000091.1 coordinate 234, forward strand.
CCACCGCTGGGCGGTGACGGCATGCCGCCGCTCGGTGATGGCATCCCGCCGCTCGGAGGGCTGGCGCCGCCGGATGTCTGGGGCGCGGAGTCCTCGTTGCAGGCAGCCGTGATGGCAAGCGCAAAACCCGCGAAAAGGAGCGGCCGGCTCCAGGCCGGGAGAGATGCGAGGGTCGATTTCGATGTCATGGTCTGGCCTCCTGGCGGCGCGGCACCATCCAGGCGGGATTCGGCACCGGGTCACACATCCTTCATTGGAGTGACATAAGCCGCTCCAGTTCCGTCGGTTTTGCGCTGAAAGCGTTGCCCCGCCAACGGATATTCTGACTGACGATAATACGCGCCCGGTATCGGTTCAACCGGCCGACGAGGCAGATTCTGTCAAGCGTCCGGCGGCTCCGGGGAAACGGTACCGCGACCGCGTCGGGCCGCCCGCCGCGGCGGCTTGCGGAACAGGAGCACCGAGAGGTCGTCGGGCTTGCTCGGCATGCTGGACTGGCTGTCCCCCATGCGCCGCGAAGCCAGGCTTATCAGTGTCTTGCCGGCATTGTCGAGGGGCCCGCAGCGGACGCGATCGATGACCTCGTCCAGGTGCAGGTTGTCAGTCAGGCCGTCGCTTGCGACCAGGATCGTATCGCGTGGCTTGAGCGTCACGGCCGGACCCACGTCGATGCGCATGTCATCGGTGCCGACAAAATTGGAAACGAGGTGCCTTTCGGCGTGATGCAGCGCATCGCGATGATTGAGAAAACCCGCCTCCACCGCGAACCCCGTAGGCGAATGCGCGAGGGTCTGCAGGCGAATGCGACCGCGCTGGCCGACAATCAGGGCTTCGGAATCGCCGACCTGGTAGCTCCGTGCGAGCCGGCCCTCGACGGTCACGACGGTCAGCGTCGTTGCGGAGCCTGCAACCTGGGAGCGGACGGCATCATTTGCGGCCTCGATACCATTGAGAACGGCGGTCCGCAGAAGCATCGTCTTGTCGAGTGACACAGCCAGGGATCGCGCCAGTTCGGCAACCGCGAGTGAGGACGCACGTTTGCCGGCAGGCAAGCCGCCGGCCCCGTCGGCGATGACGAGCACGCAGGCATCCGGACCCCAGGGCACGGCCGCAACCGTGTCCTCGTTGTCGCTCGCTTTGTCGGGCGCACGCGCCGTGTACGCGAACAGATCACCGCCGCCGATCGACGTCAGCCTGGAATCCGGCTCCGCTGCCCCGTCGAGGAGCATCATGTCGTCGGCGATCGTCATCGATTCCGGCTCACCGGTTCGCGGCACCAGGCACAGTAGTTCCAGAACTCGCTGGCAATGCCCCAGCCGCAGGCCTTGCAGCTTGTCTTGCTGCCTTCGAGTTTCCAGGGCTTTTTAACCTTGCTGCGACACCACGGGCAGTAGCGCATGAACGGCATCAACGGGCCCTTGCAGCGCTTGTTGCTGCATGTGTCGACATAGCGCTTGTCGGGATAGCGACGCGTCGTCTCCTCGACGAAACCGGGCCCGTAGCACCAGCTGCAGTAATCCCAGTCATTCTTGACGCCACGATCACAGCGCGGGCAACTCGATGGCATGCGCGAGTCCGCGCCACGACTCGGGTGCTCGGAACCGCACCAGGGGCAGGCCTGCATACTCTCGGCAACGGGGCCATCGCAATGCCGACACTTGTGTCGGGCGTCCAGAGTTTTGCCGAAGCGGCGTGAGAATTCCCGCCAGCGCATTTCCCGCCAGCGCAGGTTGTACTGGCTGGCGCTCCGCGCGGTTGATTTCTTGCGGCTCGTGACCTGCTTGCGCGCGTGACTTTGCAAGCGCTCGAACGCCGCGTTCATGATGCTGGCATCCGCGAAGCGCTGCTTGGGATCGAGCTGAATCGCCTGGCGCAGGAAGTTAACGAACTCCGGACGGACGCGCTGCTCCAGCCGATCCTGACCGGGCAACGGCCACTCGAACGGCCATTCGGGCAGGCGACCCGACAGTGCCTGGTAGATCACGATCCCCATCGAGAACACATCGGACTGAAACTTGGGCCTGCCCATAGCCTGCTCCGGCGCGATGTAGTCGACGGTGCCGGATCCCGATGCCTTCAGGGTTCTTACGCGCACCTTTGCAAAGCCATAGTCGCCCAGTTTCAGCTTGTTGCCGGGAAACAGGATGAAGTTTTCGGGCTTGATATCGCAATGGATGACGCGGTTCTCGTGCATGAACGCGAGACCGGAGAGGGCCTGCCCGACGAGGTCGAGCGCATTGGCCGTAGAAATCCGCCGCTCGAGGCGATCAGCCAGCGACTCCTCGCCGAGCTCGAGGGCAATGACGAAGTCATCGCCGATATAACTCGCGTTCAGCACGCCGAGAAGATTGGGGTGCCTGAGGCGAGTGGCGACACGCACTTCGTGCAGGAATTCCTCGTGTCCCTGCAGGTTGTCGGCGCGTGGAATCTTTAGCGCAACCTTGATCTTCTGGATACGATCGTAGGCGCGATAGACGTCGGCGAGCGGGCCTGACGACAGGCGCCCGAGGATCGTGTACTTACCGAGTTTTTGGCGTGTTCGCAGCAAGGCGTGGACCGGACTTAGGCACTGGTCATCAAGGACCGGAAACAGGGCGGCAATCATTGATGTCGCCGGGCACGCCGTCAAGTCACCGTTGCGTCTCTATCGTAACGCGCGACCTGCAAGTTGCAGGGCGCCCGGCGCCGTGTAAGCTTGGCGCTCGCTGTTATGCAAGCTGTCTCGACCCTATGGCAAAGCCCGGCAACACTGGCCTCACCCGGATTGTGAACGCGACCCGTTTTTCCGCGCAGGGTTTCCGCCATGCCTGGACGCACGAAGCCGCGTTCCGGCAGGAACTCGGGATCACCGTTGTGCTCGTGCCGATCGCACTCTGGCTCGGCCAGACGCCGGTCGAGCGGCTGCTGCTGATCGCGAGCTGCGTTCTGGTCATCATCGTCGAGCTCTTGAATTCCGCCATCGAAGCCGTTGTCGACCGGTTCGGGGGTGAACTCCACGAGTTGTCGGGTCGCGCCAAGGACCTCGGCTCAGCCGCCGTCTTCGTAAGCCTCGTGCTCGTGCTGGCGACGTGGACGACCATCGCCTGGCAGCGCTTCACCTGAACGAAAACGGGCCGGCTTAGCCGGCCCGAACGGTATCTGAAAACGAGTGCGACTAGCCGACGATCGAGATACTCGTCGTCGCGATGGCGGCACCCAGCGCGGCCCCGGCCAGAACGTCACTCGGATAATGCAAGCCAAGAATGACGCGCGACGCGGCTACCAGCAGTGCAAACGGCACCAGGACGATCAACATGCGCGGCTCGTAGGAAGCATAGAGAATAGAAAGACTCGTGGCATGCAGGGTGTGGCCGGACGGAAAACTGTAACGATCGAGGGGCGCCGTACCGCACTCGATGTGGCCACTGTGCCGGATGTATGGCCGCTCACGCACGAGGCGATGCTTCAGGAGCTTGTAAGCAATTATTCCGATCGCCGCGGTGATGAGCGTCTGGACGACGAACACGGGCGCCTCGCTGCCTTGCTGCGACGCACACAGCAAACCAAAACCGACCCAGGCCGGGTAGTCCCCGAGACGCGACACCGCAGCGAAGAAGCTCCTGACAAGCCTCCAGCGGCTCAGCGAGTTGATGCGACGACAGGCGCTGAGCTCCAAATCGTCAAAGTAATCAATAACAACCATAGTGCTGTTCCGGACTGATCACGTGGGCGATTCTCAGTTTGCCTTCTGACAAGATGATGAACGCAGGGTTTCAGTCTGGTGAAATTGTAAACCACCTTGTCACCCGGTTGTTACCTTTCTGTGACGGGAATCGCACCGCCGGCGGGAACGTCCGCGTCGTGCGAACAGCTTGATCTCGTCCGAAAGGGCGCAGCCGGATTGGCCTGAGGACGACGGCAGGCATGCGTGCCGTGTCACTCTGAAAGTCGATCGCCTCACGCAGAACCGCTGAGCCGAACGCCGCCGGCTGCGGTCGTCGGCTGGACAGTTCGTGCCCTATCTTGCGCCACGCACCCTCGAGACCGCGTCCGACCAGCCAGCGAGCAGCTGAGTGCGGACGCCGGCGCCCATAGCCGGCTCGAACACGCGATCGGACTGCCAGCGACGGGCGATCTCCTCGGTACTACTGACGAGCCCGGACTGCCATGCAGCCAATAAGGCAGCCCCCAACACCGTTGACTCGGCATTAACAGGCCGTTCGACGGGAGTGTCGAGGACATCGGCCAGGAACTGCAGGAACCAGTCGTTCGCCACCATGCCGCCATCGACACGTATCACGTCAGGAACCAGTCCGTCATCCCGCATCGCCACGAGCAGGTCGTGGGTCTGGAAAGCGACCGATTGCAGGGTCGCCGTTACGATCGTGCCTCGATCGCTGCCGCGCGACAGGCCCAGGATGGCGCCGCGCGCATCCGGATCCCAGTACGGTGCACCGAGGCCGGCAAACGCTGGCACCACGTAGACGTCATCGACGACGCCGGTGCGTGCTGCGACAGCCTCGGACTCAGGCGCCGATTCGATGAGCCCGAGTTCGTCCCGTAGCCACTGCATCGCCGACCCGGCTATAAAGACACTGCCTTCCAGGCCGTAGGTAACCTCGCCCGCGACCCGATAGGCAACGGTGGTCAGGAGCTGGTTGCGGGACACCAGCGCCTCGGCGCCCGTGTTCGCGATCGCGAACAGGCCCGTACCGTAGGTGCTCTTGGTCATCCCCGGCTCGAAACCCGCCTGCCCGATCAGCGCTGCCTGCTGGTCTCCCGCAATCCCGGCAATCACCGTGTCCGCCGCGAGAAAGTCGACCTTCGTCGTGCCGAACTCGGCGGCCGAGTCGAGAACTTCCGGCAACATCGCGGCCGGAATGCCGAATAGCCTGAGCAGGTCGTCGTCCCAGGCCTGCTCGTGGATATTGAACAGCAGTGTGCGAGAGGCGTTCGTGGCGTCGGTGACATGCGCCGCTCCACCCGAGAGCTTCCAGACGAGGTAGGTATCGATCGTGCCGAAGGCGAGCTCGCCCGCTTCGGCGCGTGCGCGCGCGCCGTCGACATTATCGAGTATCCACTTGAGCTTGGTGCCGGAGAAATACGGATCGATCTTGAGGCCGGTCTTTTCGGTTACCGTGGCCTCGTGCCCCGCCGCCTTGAGTTCGGCGCAGTACTTCGCCGTTCGCCGGTCCTGCCAGACGATCGCGTTCATGACGGGTTCGCCCGTCGTCCGATCCCAGAGCACCGTGGTCTCGCGCTGGTTCGTTATGCCGATGGCGAGGATATCGGCGGCGGTAACGCCGGCGTCAGCGAGGGCCAGCCCGACGACGTGTCGCACCGATGCCCAGATTGCCTCGGGGTCGTGCTCGACCCACCCGGACTTCGGATAGATCTGCGGGAATTCTTCCTGCGCCGTACCGACCGTGTTCATGCCGTCGTCGTAGACGAAAGCACGGCTGCTGCTGGTCCCCTGGTCGATAGACAGGATGAATCGTTTGCTCATGGTCGTGGCCCCGGATACTCGTGGTGCAAGGTGTAATTCGGTTCTCGTACATTCATACGGTGGCCCGCTTCCGGCGGCCACTCGCTTGTGCTCTGCGCTTCGGCAATAGAACGAATTCGCGCCAGTATGTCAGCGGGCCATTCGGCTACCTTGCGCACCGACAGGTCGACATACAGGTTCATCCATTCGCAGGATGCAACCAGCACGCCGTCAGCCTCCCGGTACATGCGCTGGAACTGATGGATTCGCTTCGAATCGAAGGCAAGGATCTCGCTCGTCACGACGAATTCATCGTCGAGATTCAATTCCGCCCGGTAGGTCACGTGTGCCTCGACGGCGAACGTCGATCCCTGCGTTGCGGTGATCCACTCGTCCGTAATGCCGAAGCGGGACCACAGCGCATCGACACCGAGATCGAAGGCAAGAACGTAATACGCGACGTTCATGTGCTCATTCACGTCTATCCAGCCGGGCTGGACCCGCCCCCGGTAGACCTCGATACCCTGCATGCTGTCCGACGCCGGCATGCTCAGGCCACGTCGAGCTCGGGTCGGTCACGGAAGTACTCCAGCGCCTCCGGGTTCGCGAGCGCATCCGTGTTCTTGACGGGCTCACCATGGATGACACTGCGCACGGCGAGCTCGACGATCTTGCCGCTTCGTGTACGCGGAATTTCCGGAACCGCGAGGACCTTCGCCGGGACGTGTCGCGGCGTCGTGTTCTGGCGAATCGTCGCACGAATGCGATCCACCAGGGGCGCATCGAGATCGACACCCGGGCGCAGCACGACAAACAGGACGACTCGAACGTCATCGTCCCAGCGCTGGCCTACCGCAATACCTTCCACGACCTCGTCCAGACTTTCGACCTGCCTGTAGATTTCGGCGGTCCCGATACGGACTCCGCCGGGATTGAGTACCGCATCCGAGCGACCGTGGATGACGAGCCCGCCGGCCGGCGTCAGCTCCGCGAAGTCACCGTGAGCCCAGATGCCCTCAAAACGTGCGAAATAGGCATCGCGATACCGGCTGTCGTCCGGATCGTTCCAGAAACCGATCGGGGCTGACGGAAACGGCCGTGTGCAGACGAGTTCGCCCTGTTCGCCGCGGAGTGGCCTGCCGTCGTCGTCGAAGATGTCGACCGCCATGCCGAGCCCCCGGCACTGGATTTCGCCGCGCCGTACCGGCAACAGGGGATTGCCGAGCACGAAGCAGCTGATGATGTCCGTGCCGCCGGCAATCGATGACAGCTGCACGTCGGCCGCAACGTCCCGGTAGACGTACTCGAAGCCCTCGGGCGCAAGCGGCGAACCTGTCGACAGGATCGTGCGGAGAGCCGACAGGTCAAACTCGCTAGCGGGTTTGCGGCCCGCTTTTTCGAGCGCCGAAAGATACTTCGCGCTGGTGCCGAAGATGCTTATCTGCTCATCCTCGGCCAGGCGCCACAGGCCGCGACCCTCATCCATGAACGGCGACCCGTCGTAGAGCACGAGGGTGGCCCCACTGGCCAGCCCGCTAACCAGCCAGTTCCACATCATCCAGCCGCAGGTGGTGAAGTAGAAGAGGCGATCGCGAGAACTGACGTCCGTATGCAGCATGTGCTCCTTGAGATGTTGCAGCAAGGTGCCGCCGTGGCCGTGAACGATGCACTTCGGTACGCCCGTCGTTCCCGAGGAGAACATGATGAATAGCGGGTGATCGAAGTTTACCGGTATGCACTCGAGTCGCGCTCCCTCGATCCGGAAATCCTCCCACGCCATGATGCCGTCGGCAGCTGCGCCAGGCTGCCCACTGAAATCGAACACGACGATCTCTTCGATCGACGGGATTTTTGCGGCGATGTCGCGCGCGATAGCGGTCGAGTCGTGTCGCTTGCCGTTGTAGAAATACCCATCCGCCGAAAACAGGATACGCGGTTCGATCTGACCGAAGCGATCGACGACGCCATTAACACCGAAGTCCGGCGAACACGACGACCAGGAAGCACCGAGGCTTGCGGTCGCCAGCATGGCCACAATCGCTTCCGGACAGTTCGGCACGAATCCAGCCACACGGTCGCCGGCACCGATGCCCCTGCCGGCAAGACCGGCGGCAACGGCCGCGACCTCGGCGCGCAACTCGTCGAAACTCAAGGTACGCCGCGAACTATCCTCGCCGACAAAAATCAGCGCGTCCCGATCACCGCTGTGGCGCAACAGGTGCTCTGCGTAGTTCAGGGTTGCGCCGTTGAACCAGCCGGCGTGCATGATCGACGCGGGGTCTGTCAGCACGGTTCGTGCCGCAGTGTGAAACCGGACATCGGCGAAGGCCGCGAACGCGCTCCAGAATGCCTCGAGCGAATCGATCGACCACTCGTAGAGCGCGTCGTAACTGTCGGCCCCCTGCTCGCGCATGAACTTCATCATCTGCGAGGCGGAGGCTCGGTCCGAAGCAGGCGTCCAGAGTACCGGGTTTTCAGCCATGGATTGCGTGGTCTTGCTGTTCTTGTCGTTTGGCGGCGCGGTCTCTATTGAGTCCCGGCGCGATTAACGGTATCAAACCCGCATGCCTGAGCCCAGAACGATGCGCGCCATCTCGATCGCGAACCCCGGCGGCCCCGAGGTTCTGACGCCGGTCGAGGTCGAGGTTCCCCGGCCACGAGACGATGAGGTGCTGATTCGCGTCCGGGCTGCGGGGGTCAATCGCCCGGATATCCTCCAGCGCGAGGGGCGTTACCCGGTCCCGCCGGATGCCAGCCCGTATCCGGGACTCGAGGTCTCGGGCGAGGTCGTCCTCGCCGGTCGCGCCGTGACCGAATGGCGACCGGGCGATCGCGTCATGGCCCTGACGCACGGTGGCGGTTACGCCGAGTACTGCTGCGCTCATGAAGGCCACTGCCTGAGCCTGCCCCGCGCACTGGATGACATCGGGGCCGCCTGTATTCCCGAGACGGGGTTCACGGTCTGCTACAACGTCTTCATGCGCGGAGCGCTAGCCGCGGACGAGGTGCTGCTCGTCCACGGCGGCTCGAGCGGCATCGGCAGCATGGCAATCCAGTTCGCGACGGCACTCGGCAGCCGCGTCGTGACGACGGCCGGCAGCGACGAGAAATGCCGCTTCTGTGAATCGCTGGGCGCCGAGTTGGCCGTGAACTACCGCGAAGCCGACTGGGAGGCGGCGATCCGGGATCATCTTGGCGGCAACCGCGTCAACGTCGTCCTCGACATGGTTGCGGGCGAATACGTGAACAGGAACCTCGCGCTGCTCGCCCGGGACGGCCGCTACGCGCTGATTGCATTCCTGGGTGGTGACACGACCTCGGTGAGCTTGAGGCCGATCGTCGGCCGTCGCCTGACGCTGACGGGCTCGACGCTCCGGCCGCAGACGACAGCAGAGAAGACGGCAATTCGCGATCGCTTCCGGGAACTCGCCGTCCCCTTGCTTGAAAACGGCTCCATACAGCCCAAGGTCCACGGGGTGTTTTCGCTCGACGATGCCCGGGGCGCCCACGAATGCATGGAAGCCGGAATGCACATGGGCAAAATCGCCTTGAGCACTGACTAACACAGGAATTGGGAGCACCGCGTGACCTACACGATCTTCGCCGTTTCAGTCCTTGTCGTCGCCGGCCTGGCGTGGTGGTACTGGCAGCGCGGTGCGCACCCGATGCCCGAGATGCTGAAACCCGGGAAGCCAATGCCGCTTTTCATTGCGACGAACGAAGATGGCGAGCGCATCGATTCGAGTATTCTCGAGGGGGCGCCCGCAGTGATCCTGTTCGTCCGCGGCAGCTGGTGTCCGTTCTGCAGCGCCCAGGTCAAGAACCTCACCAAGTATTACAAGGACATCGTGGATCTCGGCGCACGCCTCGTCTTTGTGACGCCGAAGCCTTTGGAAACCACGCGCCGCGTCGCCGCAATGTTCGATGTCGACTTCGAATTCTGGCTCGACGAAGACCTTGCGATTGCACGAGCGCTCCAGCTCCTGCACAAGGGCGGCGTGCCGGGCGCGCAAAAGGATCAATACGGAAACGACACGGTGTGGGCGACCGCGCTGGTCGTCGATGCGTCGGGCACGATTCGCTTCACCGAACTGTCGAAGCACATCGTCGACAGGCCGAACCCGAAGACATTGCTGCGAGCGCTCAGGGCGGCGACCGCCTGACGCTTAAGCGCTTTTCGCGGAGTCCTCCAGCGGATGAGCGAACATATCGGACTCGTCCTCGCCTTCCCGCGGCGCGAGGCACTGGAAGTCCTTCTCCACGAGAATCGAGACGATGTCGCCATCTTCGAGCCGCTGCTCGCCCCGCATGGACACCTGCTCGCTCGTCGCCCACGCAAGCACAATGGTCTCGGGCAGGCGCACGGTCAGGCGGTTCTCGCTGAAGTGGACGGCCGGGTTCACGCTGGCCGGACTGCTCTCGACCGTATATTCGAGGCTGCGGCCTCCCGGAAAACGTGTGCGCGCCGACACGACGCCCTGACGCTTGAGCGTCTCGGTTTCCGTCTGCATTAGCCGGAGCCGAATGCTGTTATCTCGAATCCTGAGTTTCAAGGCTGAATCCCGGTTCTATTTGTTGTTGTTGGAACACATTTAAGCACGAAAATTCCCGCCCGATAAGGTGTTTATGAGCCGGAGCCAGTAGACTCCGGCCATGCTGATCACCGACCCCTGGTTCTACGCAGCCGCGATTCCCGCGGTCCTGATCTTCGGGATCGCCAAAGGGGGCTTCGGCGGCGGCCTCGGCGCGGCGGCCGTGCCGCTCATGGCACTGGTTATTTCGCCCGTACAGGCGGCCGCGATCCTGCTACCGATTCTGTGCCTGATGGACATCGTGACGCTTTGGGCGTACCGCGGAAAATGGGACCTTGGCGAGTTACGCCTGCTGCTGCCTGCCTCGATCGTGGGCATTGCTATCGGGACCTGGTCATTCGAATACCTGAGCGCCGATGCCATTCGCCTGTGTGTCGGCATCGTCGCGGTGGCGTTTACGCTGCACTACATCGTCAACCGCTTGAGGCCGGGTACCGGCGACCTGCCCGAGCTGCCGCGCGGCGCGGCGGCCCCTGCGGCCGCCGTAGCAGGCTTCACGAGCTTCATCGCGCATGCCGGTGGTCCACCGTTGAACATGTATCTGTTGAGGCGGCCGCTCGACCGGACAGGCTTCGTCGCCACGACCGCTGTCTTCTTCGCGATCGTCAATTACGTGAAGCTGATTCCGTACGGCTTCCTGGGCCAGCTGTCGACCCAGAATCTCATGACGTCAGCCGCGCTCGCCGTGTTCGCCCCGGTGGGCGTGTATACCGGGGTCTGGCTGCACAAACGCGTCAGCGACCAGACCTTCTTCGCCGTCGTCTACACGATTCTCCTGGTGCTGGGCGCCAGGCTGATTTTCGATGGTATCGGTGGCATCGGCGGCGTGAATTCCTAGGGCTCTGCGGAGAGCTGGCGGACCAGGGCCTCGACGTCAGGATTGCCGGGAAAGCGCGTGCGCATCGTGGCGACGATCTCCCGCGCTACCGCAAGCTCGCCGCGGTCCCGGGTAATCGTTGCGTAAGCCCAGGCGACTTCGAAATTGCCGGGGTACTTTTCATAGGCGCTGGCGAGCGTACTCGCCGCATCGTCCGACCGGCCCAGTGAATTCAATGCGACACCGAGCACATAGCTGAAGCGCGCATTGTCCACATCGAGTCGCGCCGCCGCCTCGAGCGATTCCAGCGCGTCGCTGCTGCGTCCGGTTCTGACAAGCAGGAGACCGAGCGTGTGGTGCAGGATGGCGTCATCGGGATTGAGCTCGAGCCCTTCGCGAAGAATCTCTTCGCCGCGATCATCCTCGCCCTCTTCCCGCAGGAAGTCGGCGAAATTCGTTCGTATGACGCTCCATCCAGGCTCGATGTAGAGGGCCCGCTCGAACGCCGCACGCGCGGCCTCCCGCTTGCCGAGGCGAGCCTCGAAGGCCGCCAGCGACAACAGCGAGTCGGTCTGGCTCGCCGTCAACAGGCGTGAGCGGCGGAACTCGGCCGCCGCCTCGTCGAAGGCCCGGCGACCGCCGGCGTCGAGCAAGTCGACGGTATCCGCGAATGCCAGCGCCGCATCGATACGCACGCTCTTCACCGGATCCGTGAGCAGCGGCCCGGCGAAGCGCGCCTTCTCCGCGGGGGCGAATCCGCGCAGGCTGGCCAGCGCCCCGACGCGCACGAGCGGGTCCGGGTCCGCCAGAGCACGGACAAGCGTCTCGATGTCCTGCTCGCTGAATGGCGGCGCCAGCGCTTCGATCGCCGCAGCGCGCGCAATGCCCGGGAAGGCAGAATTACTGACGACGTCGACAAGCGCCGGGTTGGCATGCCCGACAGAGGCCGCCGCAAGCGCAGCGGCGAAACCGGGATCGCGCGCATCGCCCGCGTATTTTGCGATCGCGGCCTTTGCCCATGCCGGCGATTGGTCCGCATGGCAGTTCGCGCACGACAGCGGGCTCCCGGTCTCCTCCGCGATGTCGGGGCGCGGGACGCGGAAACTGTGATCGCGTCGATCATCGACGACCATGTAGGTTCGCGCAGGCATGTGGCAATCGACGCAGCCCGCTGCGTCCGGCACGTGTCCCATGTGCGACTCAGCAGCAAAGACCGCCGGGCTGTGGCACTGCGCACATACTGCGTTGGGATCCGGGCCTGTCACGAGTTTGGCCGTGTGCGGATCGTGACAGTCGGAACAGGTCACGC
>JASJBB010000092.1 GCA_030066735.1 Woeseiaceae bacterium
CCGCGATGCGTGCAGGCAAGGGCGGTTCCGACGCCTACATCGCCGAATGGCGTCGCGCTCGCACGGCGCTGGAGACCGACGACGACCTCGGCGCGGTCGCCCGGGGAGAAATCGACAAGCTGGAGTCCGAGTATTCGGACGAACGCCTGCAGCAGATGATAAGAAATCACGGCTCGAACGAGCCTCAGTAAGCGGAGCAACCCTTTATGACAGAAACCGTGGTCAGTTCGGCCAGCAAGGAAGTTCGCATCGGCTTCGATCGGCCGTTCGTCATCATCGGCGAGCGCATCAATCCGACCGGCCGCAAGATCCTGGCCGAAGAGATGAAAAACGGTGACTACAGTCGCGTCGAGTCCGATGCCATCGCGCAGGTCGAGGCCGGCGCCCACATGCTCGACGTCAACGCCGGCATCCCACTGGCCGACGAGCCTGCGATACTCGCCCGGGCCATCGAGCTCGTACAGTCGGTCACGGACGTGCCCATCTCGATCGATTCGTCCATTGTCGCTGCACTCGAGTCCGGGCTGGCCGTCTACCAGGGCAAGGCGCTGGTCAACTCGGTGACAGGCGAAGAAGAGCGGCTCGAGTCCGTGCTGCCGCTCGTGAAGAAACACGGGGCCGCGGTGGTCGCCATTTCGAACGACGAAACCGGCATCTCCGAGAATCCGGACGTGCGCTTCGAGGTCGCGAAGAAGATCGTCGAAAGAGCCGCTGACCACGGCATCCCGCGCGAGGATGTCGTCGTCGATCCGCTGGTCATGCCGATCGGCGCAATCAATGCGGCCGGCAAGCAGGTCATGCACATCGTCCGGCGCCTGCGCGACGAACTGCAGGTGAATACCACTTGTGGCGCGTCGAACGTCAGTTTCGGATTGCCGAATCGCAACGGCATCAACGCCGCGTTCCTGACCATGGCGATTTCGTCGGGATTGACGTCGGCAATCACGAGCCCGCTGCATGCCGAGACCATGCAGGCAGTACTCGGCGCGGATGTCATGATGGGCCACGACCCGGATTGCCGTCACTGGATTGCGAAATATCGCGAGCCCTCTGCCGATCGCGAGCCGCGGGGACGCCGCCGGCGTCGCCGACGCGGGTCGAATGGCCGATAGCAAAGCCCGCATCGTCTTCACACCGTCCGGGCGGCGGGGAGAGTTTGCGCATGGCACGCCCGTGCTTGAAGCGGCGCAGAGCCTCGGCGTCGACGTGGACACCGTCTGCGGCGGGCGCGGGCTGTGCGGCCGTTGCCAGGTCACCTGTCCGGAGGGCGAATTCGCCAAGCACCAGATTCGCTCGAGCGCCGGCAATCTCTCGCCGTTCGGCGACGTGGAAGCGAGCTACAACGAGCGCCGCAAGCTGAAACCGCTGGCGCCGGGCCGGCGGCTGAGCTGCCAGGCGCGTATCCAGGGCGACCTGGTCATCGACGTGCCGCCCGAGAGCCAGGTGCACCGCCAGGTCGTGCGCAAGGATGCCGAGTACCGCGATATCACGCTCGATACCGGTGTGCACCTGTATTTCGTCGAGGTGCGCGAGGCAAGCATGCACGAGCCGGGCGGCGACGTGCAGCGGCTGCTGGAGGCGCTGGAAACGTCATGGGGCCTCGATAACCTGGTATTCGACACCGAGATCCTGCCGGACATCCAGGCGGCGCTGCGCAAAGGCAACTGGTCAGTCACCGTCGCCGTGCACGACCGGAGTGCCGTCATTGCCGTCTGGTCCGGCATCAAGCCCGACGCCTACGGGCTGGCCGTCGATATCGGTTCGACGACGATCGCGGCACACCTGTGCAACCTGACGAGCGGCGAGGTCGTTGCGACGGGCGGCATCATGAATCCGCAAATTCGCTTCGGCGAAGACCTCATGAGCCGCGTGTCCTACGTCATGATGCATCCCGAGGGGTCCGAGGAGATGACCGCGGCGGTCAGGCAGGGCATCAACGACCTTATTGCCGAGGTGGCAGGCGAGGCCGGTATCGAGCCCACGGACATCGTCGAGCTGACGATTGCCGGGAACCCGGTCATGCACCACCTGTTTCTCGGCATCAGCCCGGTCGAACTCGGGAGCGCGCCGTTCGCGCTGGCCACTGACGAGGCGGTCAACCTGTGGGCGCCCGAGCTGGACCTCGACGTCAACAAAGGTGCGCGGGTCTACGTGCTGCCGTGCATCGCGGGCCACGTCGGCGCCGACGCCGCGGCGATGATCCTTGCGGAGGAGCCGCACCTGCACGACGAAATCTCGCTCGTTGTCGATGTGGGCACCAACGCCGAGATCGTCCTCGGCAACAAGGATCGCCTGTTGGCATGTTCGAGCCCGACAGGGCCCGCGTTCGAAGGCGCGCAGATCAGCTGCGGCCAGCGTGCGGCGCCCGGCGCCATCGAACGCGTGCGCATCGACCCGGAGACGCTCGATGTGCGGTTCCGGGTCATCGGGTCCGAACTCTGGTCGGATGAAGCGGGTTTCGAAGCGTCGGTCGAGGCTTGCGGTGTCACGGGTATCTGCGGTTCCGGCATCATCGAGGCGGTGGCCGAGATGTACCTGGCGGGCGTCATCACCGGGGACGGTGTGATCGACGGGTCGCTGGCCGAGCGCAGCGAGCGCGTAATGGCCGACGATCGCACGTTCGCGTTCCTGCTGCACGATGGCAGGCAGCGCATCGTCGTCACCCAGAACGACGTGCGCCAGATCCAGCTCGCGAAGGCGGCGCTCTACGCGGGCGTGAAGTTGCTGCTCGATCGCGCCGGCATCAGTTCCGTTGACCGCATTCGCCTGGCCGGGGCCTTCGGCAGCCACATCGACCCGAAGCACGCCATGGTGCTCGGGCTGGTGCCCGACTGCGACCTCGACAAGGTGGCCTCGGCGGGCAATGCCGCGGGTACAGGTGCGCGCATTGCGTTGCTCAACGTCGGTTCGCGGCGCGAGATAGAAGACCTGGTTGGCAGGGTCGAAAAGATCGAGACGGCGATCGAACCGAAGTTCCAGGACTACTTCGTGGACGCAATGGCGATCCCGAACAAGACCGACGAGTTCCCGCGGCTGTTTGCAGCCGTACGGCGGCCCGCGGCAAAATCGATCCAGCCCGGGCCGACGGGCCGTCGCCGGCGTCGTGCGCGCGGATCCGCATAGACGCTCGTTCTCGTGGGGGCCGGTGTAGTAAGTTTACCGGGACGATTCAACTAACGATGGTTGGTTTTTATGAAGATTTTGCAAGGTTGGTTCCTGGTAGTGGCAGCGCTCTCGCTGGCGGCGTGTAGCGCCGATACGCCGGATTCGGAGGTTGGCGATTCGAATACCAGTGAGCCGGATGTCGGCGCAGCGGAAAGCGCAGCAGTAACAAAACGCCCGTTTGCGCCGATGCTGGACGGCGAGTGGATCGGTAACGGCATCTCGTACGGCGCCTACCGGGACGGCGAGTCGCCCGGCGAGGACGTGACGTCGAAAGAGAATATCCTCGAGGACCTGACGATCCTGGCGGAGCGGTGGAACCTGATCCGTCTCTACGGCTCGGACCCGCAGTCCCGGAACATTCTCGAGGTGATTGAGGAGAACGACCTGCCGATTCGGGTGATGCAGGGTATCTGGCTGGACGCGCACAAGACCGAGCAGGAGAACGACGAGCAGGTCCGGCTGGCGATCGAGTACGCCAACCGCTTTCCCGACATCATCGTGGCGGTCAACGTCGGCAACGAGATTCTTGTCGACTGGTCGTATCACCGGCTCGACGACATTGATGATGTCATCGCCAGGATCCGGCAGGTACGGGCGAGCATCGAGCAGCCGGTCACCGTCGCCGACGACTACAACTTCTGGAACAAGCCGCATGCCGGCAGGGTGGCCGACGAGCTGGATTTCATCTGCCTGCATGCCTACGCCTTCTGGAACGACAAGACGCTGGATATTGCGATGGAATGGACCGAGTCCATCTACAACGACATCCAGGGCCGCCATCCGGAGCACACGATCGCCTACTGCGAGACCGGCTGGCCCACGAGCCGAATCTACGATGACGGCAGCTACGAGGGCGGGTTGATCGGCAAGGCGGGCGAAGCCGAGCAGGAAGTGTTCTTCAACCAGTACGACCCGTGGGTCGATGCCAACAAGGTCATCTCGTTCTACTTCACGTCATTCGATGAGCAGTGGAAAGGCGGGTTTGACGGAGACAACCCGATGGACAAGGCGGAGAAGCACTGGGGGCTGTATTTCGGCGACCGGACTCCAAAACAGGTCTTGCAGTAACCAGTAGGATGCCTCGATGAAAAAAACAATACTCGGGATCGGGGCCGTGCTCCTGGCCCTTATCGTCATTGCAGTGTTCAGAGCCGGCACGGTCTTTGAAGACGTTCAGCTCCCAGCGGCGGAGAACCTGGCCCAGGTCGACCTTGACGAGGACCAGGTCGTGGAGCGCATTGCGGGCGCTATTCGTTTCCGCACGATCTCGCATGACGATCGCTCCAACTTCGATGCGGACGCGTTCCTGGCCTACCATGATTACCTGCGCGAGTCTTTCCCGCTCGTGCACGAGCGGGCCGGGCTCGAACTGATCAACGACTACAGCCTGCTGTTCCATATCCCGGGCTCGGACCCGTCGCTGAAGCCCATCATGTTGATGGGGCACATGGACGTGGTGCCGGTCGACGACGTCACTCTCGCGGAGTGGACCCACGATCCCTTCGCCGGCAAGGTCGTGGACGGCGAGATCTGGGGCCGCGGCGCGATCGACAACAAGCTGTCCGTCATGTCGTTCCTCGAGGCCATCGAGGCATTGATCCGGAACGGCTTCGAGCCCAGACGTTCTTTGTATCTTTCCTTCGGGCACGACGAGGAAGTGGGCGGCCGGGACGGCGCCCAGGCTGTAGCGGAGCACCTGAAGCAGCAGGGCATCGAGTTTGAATTCGTGGTGGACGAGGGTGGCGCGATTCTCGATGGCATCATCCAGTCGGTCGATCGCCCCGTGGCGCTGATCGGCGTTGCTGAGAAGGGCTACCTGAACCTGCGGCTCAGGGTCGACGCGCCGGGCGGGCACTCGTCGCGGCCGCCGCCACAGTCCGGACTCGGGATCCTCAGCCGCGCCATCGTCAAGCTCGAGGACAACCCGTTCCCGTCAGAGCTCACCCACATCAAGAAGACGTTCGGCGCCTACGCGGCGTACGCCAGGTTCACGGACCGGCTGGCCATGGGTAACACGTGGCTGCTCGGCCCCGTGATCAAGTCCGTACTCGCCAAAGACCAGGCGATGGCCGGGTCGATGCGCACGACAACGGCCGCCACGATGGCTTCCGGCAGCTCGAAATCGAACATTCTGCCAACGCGCGCCGAGGCGGTTGTCAATTTCCGCATTCTGCCTGGCGACACGGCGGAACAGGTCAGGAACCGTGTCATAGAGATCATCGATGACGAGCGGGTCGAGGTGATCATGGAAACGAATATCAACCCGTCACCGGTCTCGCCGGCCGACTCGTGGGGATACGAGCTGCTGGCCAGCACAATCCGCGGTTTCGATGCTGACATCCTGGTTGCGCCCAATCTGCTCATCGGCGGGACGGACGCTCGTTACTTCCATGCGGTGTCCCCGAACGTGTACCGATTCATCATGGTTCGGGCGACGCCCGATACGATGAACATCGTTCACGGTATTGACGAGCGTATTGCCATTGAGGAATACCTGACGGCGATACGGTTCTACTACGCATTGATCCGGAGGGCGACGGAGTGACGTCGCGGCAGGCCCCGGAGTTCGTTGCCGCGCTGACCGGGAAAATGGTGGGCGATACCGGTCTCGAACCAGTGACCTCTGCAATGTGAGTGCAGCGCTCTCCCAACTGAGCTAATCGCCCACTCGTTTCACTATACGGCGCACGGTCGCGGGCGCACCATCCGGGAACTCACCTACATCTAATCGTTGCGCGCGTGGTCGATGAGCGACGAGACGTCTCGCGTGAGCAACCAGCCGCCATCGGGCTGACGTCTGAGTATGGCGAGATGCATGCCGTCTACGGAAAAGCCCTCCGGCTCCGATTTCGGCAGGATATTGGCGCACTCCGAGATGCGGGCGAACGCCAGCGACCCGGAGACTTCAATTTCGTCGACTACGAAGTCGACCGTCTCCGAATGCTCGTCGAGGAATGCGGTCAATGCCTCTCGGAGTGCGCCGATGCCCATAATCGGCGGCGCACCCGGTGGTTTGACGATTACGTCGGGTGTGACAAGGGAAAGAAGCTCGGCGACGTCCCCGTTCTCCAATGCGCCGTACCAGCGTTCGAAAAACGCCCGGATCTCGATAGTGTCGTCAGCTGTACCTGCCAAGCTAGTCTCCTTCGGGCGACCATGGATACATCAGGGGCGGGCGCGTGGTTGTTGCGCTTCCCCTGCCTTGTCGGCAAGCCTCTGTTGGATGCGCTCGAGTTCTTTCGACCGAGCTTTTCTCTCTCTAAATCTGCTGACGATTATCCAGACGGCGCCGAACAGCAATGGAATGAGTATTACGTACCAAACGATCCACACAATGTGCTTCCTCTTGCCATCTGGCACTGTTCGACGAACGGCTTCTTTGAATTCATCACCAGTCGCTGAGTGTATCAAGATGTAAGGCCGCTGGAGATTGCCGGGCTTCGCTCTCGATGACGGGCGAGCGTCACTAGCGGGCGCGCCGCCGGCGCTTGCGCCGGCCACCGCGTTCGGTTTGGGCTCTCGGTTCTGGCGGCGGCGGCAGTTCGGGTAGCGCGTCCTGTTCTTCAAGCCCATCGAGAATCAACTGCCGCATCGCCTTGTCGGTTGCAGGATCCGTTTCGATCGGCGTGTAGTTCGCCAGTCGCTCCTCGACCTGTTCGCAGGCGCGATCCCACAGCGTCTTCGAGCCCGTCTCTTCCCAGGTCTCGCGGTTGGCGCGGTCTATCACCGGGTCGGTCAGGTACAGCTCCTTCGGCCACTGCTCCAGCGTGTGCGGTGAGGTGATCAGGTGGTCTTCGGCCATCAGGTCGGTAACGAGCTGGTCCGTGGGCAGGTCGTCGAGCACCTCGAGCTCGCGCACGAAGTGCAGGCACTGCCCGCATACCTCGTTGTCGAATACCAGCTTCGGCAGGCTGAAGGTCAGGACGAAGTCGAGCATGCCGGGCCCGGAGACCGAGTTGACTCCGGCCAGCGCCGCGAGCAGGGCGCTGCTGAAGGTCTCGCCCCCGCCCTGGGCGTCGAGGAATTTGCCGTCGGAGAGCGCCATGTAGGCCTGCGTGGGCAGATCCAGCGATTTGGCAATGGCAACGTAAGCAACGTTCAGGTGCTGTGCTTCGATTGCGGCCATGGGCGAGCTCGCGGCCTTCATGTGGAAGGTTGCGGGCGCACCGCCGAACAGCACCGGGGCGCCGGGCCGAACGATCTGCGCCATCGTCAGCCCGGTCAGCACATCCACACAATGAAACACGAGCGCGCCGACGAGCGTCACGGGTGCGATCAGGCCCATCAGGGTCACCGGGACCACCTCGATCGGGATGCCGGCCTCGACGCAGTCGAGCAGGTTCTGGCACGAGTCCTCGCCGTAGCGGAAGTTGCCGGTTGCCGTGATCGTGAAGATCGACATCGGTTTGGCGATCAGGTCATTGCGATCCGCGCGGAACAATTGCTGCATGTCCACCATGCGCGGTACCCCGTGCTCCGAGAACGCGCCGGTGACAACCGGTTTTTTCGACGTCGTCAGCGTCATGTACTGGCGCCACGCGTCGGATACCTGCGACTCGATGTCCTGGTTGGTCGAGAATGCTGTGGCGAGGTATGCGATGTGCTCGAGGCCGTCGCACAGGCGCGCATACTCGATGAAGTCGGTCGAATTTGACAGCCGCGTCTCGCCCGTGCGGTGATCCTGGATCTTCAGTCCGCTCGAGCCGGGCACGTAATGGACGTTGTAGCCGCCGATCTCCGTGTACGGACTACCGTCGCGATCGAACAGCGTGAATGACTTCGGCGTGCTGGCGATTGCGGCGTCGACGACGTCGGGAGGGAACAGGATGCGGCCCTTGTCATCGGTTTTCAGGCCATGCTCGAGCAGGCGATCGCGCAACGGTTCGCCGCGAATCTCCATGCCGGTCTCGGCCATGATGCGCTTGGCTTCGCCGAGTATTTTCTGAATCAGTTCGTCGGAGATGACGTTGAGTGTCGGTCGCATGGTGATTCTCGCTGTTCAGCTGGCCGCGGCCAGCAAGGCCGGCCTGCGCCGTTCGGCGTAGGCCACGAGTGCTTCTTCGATGGCCGGATCGAGCGCCGGCTGTTGGTACTCGTCGAGCAGCTGTTTCCAGGTCTGGTTGGCGCGCGCGGCAATGTCCTCGCTGCCTGCCTCCTGCCAGCTCTCGAAGTTCTGTCGGTTCGACAATAACGGGGCATAGAACGCGTGTTCGTAACGCTCGAGCGTATGCGCCGTGCCGAAGTGGTGGCCGCCGGGTCCGACCTCGGCGATGGCATCGACGGCGAGTTCGTCGTCGTTGACGTCAATCGGCCGCAAGTACTCGGCGATCATCTGCAGCATCTCCGCGTCGACGATCAGCTTTTCGAACGACGCGGTCAGCCCGCCCTCGAGCCAGCCGGCGGCGTGATTGACCAGGTTCGCATGCCCCATGACCGAGCCCCACAATGACATCTGGCTTTCGAACGCAGCCTGGGCGTCGACACAGTTGGACACCGTCGTATTGCTGGATCGGAACGGCAGGCCCAGCCGGCGCGCAATCTGGCCGCTGGCCTGCGCGGCTTTGGTGTATTCGGGAGTGCCCAGCGCCGGGGCGCCGCTTTGCATGTCGACGTTGGACGCGAAGCTGCCGTACATGATCGGTGCGCCGGGCCGGATGGTCTGGACGAGCGTGGCAACCGCGAGCACCTCGGCCGTTTGCTGCATCAGCGTGCCGGCCAGTGTCGCCGGGCTCATCGACCCGGCCAGGGTAAACGGCGTGATGCAGCAGGCCTGGCCGGCGCCGGCCAGCTCGAGCACGGCCTCGGTCATTGGCGTGTCGAGCTGCATGGGCGAATTCGTATTGATGATCGCGAGCACGGCCGGCCGCTCTGCCAGCTCTTCACGATCGGCATCCAGCGCAATGCCGGTCATCTCGATCGCGTCGATCGTGCGCTCGCGTCCCAGCGCGTAGGCCTGGCAGTTCTTGTCGAGCAGCCGGTGCTGCGCCAGGTACAGGTCCAGGTGGCGGGTCTGGGCAGGCAGGTCCATCGCTTCGAACGCACCGCCGCCTTCCTGGTGCACGATGTTGAGGCTCTGCACGAGTTTCAGGTAGTTGCACATTTCGGCGTAGTTGCCGGGCCGGCGGCCGCTATCGAGATCGGAACAGAACGCAGGGCCGCCGACCGACGTGAACACCGCATGGTTACCGCCGATGATCAGGTCGCGGTCCGGGTTGCGCGCGCGCAGGCCGAACTCCGCTGGCGCCAGCGCGACGGTCTCACGCACGAGGTCCGGATCGAAGCGCACGATTTCGCCGTCGATGCCGGCGCCTGCCGTCGCCAGCAGGTCACGGCTCGACGGCTCGAGAAAACGCATGCCCTGCGTCGCGAGCACGTCGAGCGCGGTGTCGATGATCGTTTCGACCTGCTCGCCGCCAAGTACCTCGGACGGAGCGTAAGGGTTGACGACGTCGCGCCACGGCAGCTGGCGAACCTGGTTCGCTACTCTTTTTTTGCGGCGGCCACGCCGCGTCATGAAGCCCGTTTCTCGAGGACGAGCTGCTTGGCGACCTCGACCGCGGTCGCGGCATCGCGGCAATAGGCGTCCGCACCGATCGCCTCGCCGAACTCCTCGTTGAGCGGTGCGCCACCGACGAGCACAATGAAATCCTCGCGCAGGCCCTCCTCGACCATCGTCTCGATGACGGTCTTCATGTAAGGCATCGTCGTCGTCAACAGCGCCGACATGCCGAGGATGTCCGGGCGATGCTCCCGGAGCGCCGCCACGTAGGTTTCGGCGTCGGTATTGATGCCGAGATCGACCACTTCGAAGCCCGCGCCTTCCATCATCATGCCAACGAGGTTCTTGCCGATGTCGTGAATATCGCCTTTGACGGTGCCGATGACCATCTTGCCCACGGGCTCGGCGCCGGTTTCGGACAGGATTGGTTTGAGGAGAGCCATGCCGGCCTTCATCGCATTGGCCGCGAGTAGTACCTCGGGAACGAACAGGATGCCGTCGCGGAAGTCGATGCCGACGATGTTCATGCCGGCGACGAGCGCTTCGTCGAGGACCTTCTTTGCTTCCCAGCCGCGGTCGAGCAGGATCTGCGTGCCCTCGGCGATCTCGTCAGCCAGTCCGTCATAAAGATCGTCGTGCATCTGCTCGACGAGCTCGTCGTCCGGCAGTTCGGAAAGGACAATATCGTCCTGGTCGTTGTCCTCTGACATCGGTCGTACCCCCCACGTTTGAAGGGTGCAGATTACCAGCGATTTCTACTCGGTGTCGCGCATGATCGGTCGCGACAGCCCGACCGTAAGCGTTTCCCCCAGTACCTCGCGGCGGAATCGGAACAGCTCTGCCGGGCGGCCTTTGCCGATGCGGACGGTGCGGCCGATGGGCTCGACAAGATCGGCGTTGGTGACGAGGCGGCGGAAATTCTGCTTGTGCAACTTCGCGCCGCTGAGTGCTTCGACAACACGCTGCAGTTGCAGCAACGTGAACTCGCCCGGCAGCAGTTCGAACACGACCGGCCGGTAGGCCAGCTTGCCGCGCAGGCGGCCGAGCGCCGAGGCGAGAATGCGCCGGTGATCGGAAACGAGGTGCACTCCCATGCCGGCGGGCGCCTCCTCTTCGGCGCGGTGATCGCGCAGCGCTTCGGCCACGAGATCCGCTTCGTAGAGCAGCTCGTAGCGCTCGAGTGTCAGCACGGCGTCTACCTGGTTTGCGGCCTCCGGGCCGAACGTCACGTGGATGCGGTCCTGGCGCTGGCGGCGGCGAGTTTCGTTCTTCGACTGCCGCGCCCAGCGGTCCAGCGCCGGGCGGATCGTCTCGTCCAGCAGGGCGGGGCGGCCCGACCGCCAGTCCTCCCACGGCAGGAAGCTGTACCAGTCGCGCCACTCGGCATTGTCGGTATCGACGTTGTCCTCATGCGTCAGGGCCATGTAGGCCACCGACACGACGCGCGGCCCGCCCCTGATCTCGATCGGGTCGCGGTTGCGGTTGCCGAACGTGTAGAGCTGTTCCACGTAGTACAGGTCGAGCCCGGTCTGGGCCTCCACCCATTGCCGCAGCCCGCTCTCGAGACTGTCATGCTGCGCCGGATCGAACGGGCCGTTCGGCAGGCCGGCGCCCTCCTGCTCGACGATCAGCACGCGCGGCTGTTCCTCGGTCACCGCCACGATGACCGCGGTCAGGTTGATGATCGTTTGCTCGCTGCGCTGGCTCATGGTTGACACAGTTTATGCTCTTTGCGAGTATAACCAAATATGCTCGAACTGAGCATAAATAGTTTCATCTGAATCCAGGCAGGTTTCCCATGCGTCCCAACATTGACACCTCGGCCGCGCTGGCCGGCACGGCCCAGTTCTATGAGCACGTCAAGAGCGTCATCCCCGACGTCGAGTGGCCCGTACACGCGCCATACGTCGCGGCCATCAACGAGCTCAAGAAAACACGCAATGCGGTCATCCTGGCCCACAATTACCAGACCCCGGAAATCTTCCACTGCGTGGCCGATATCACGGGCGACTCGCTGGCGCTCGCGCGCAAGGCCGTCGACACGGATGCCGATGTCATCGTCCTCGCCGGGGTGCACTTCATGGCCGAGACGGCCAAGCTGCTCAACCCGGACAAGGTCGTGCTGATTCCCGACGAGCGGGCAGGGTGCTCGCTGGCCGATTCGATTACGGCAACCGACATCCGCGCCATGCGCAGCAAGCATCCGGGCGTGCCCGTCGTAACCTATGTGAACACGTCAGCCGAGGTGAAAGCAGAGTCGGATATCTGCTGCACGTCGGGTAACGCGGTCGAGGTTGTCGAGTCCCTCGGCGTTGACGAGGTCATCTTCCTGCCCGACGAGTACCTCGCCAACTACGTCGCACAGCAGACCGACGTAAAGATCATTTCCTGGCAGGGACACTGCGAGGTGCACGAGCGTTTCACAGGACCACAGCTGGAGCAGTACCGCGCGGACTACGATGACCTGACGATCATCGCGCATCCTGAGTGTCCGCCCGACGTTCTCGCTACGGCCGATTTCGTCGGTTCGACGGCGCAGATGCAGGGCTACGTGCAGGAGAAGCGACCGAAGCGCGTGCTGATGGTCACGGAATGCTCGATGAGCGACAACGTCGCAGCCGATATCCGGGACGTCGAGTTCATTCGGCCGTGCAACCTGTGCCCGCACATGAAGCGCATCACGCTGCAAAATATCTACGAGTCGCTCGAGTCACTGGAGCCGCGCGTCGAAATCGATCCGGCCGTGG
>JASJBB010000089.1 GCA_030066735.1 Woeseiaceae bacterium
GCTTTCGAGCATCGCCTCGGCAATGATCGCGAGGTTGAATTCGAAACGGCGCTGGCCGAGATCCACAAGATCGCCCGGCTGCGCCTCGATGCCATGGAGGCAGACACATGAGCGGCGAACGACACCCGTTTCACGAGTGGATCCAGCTGGAGCAGCCGCGGCTCGGCACGCGGGTGACCTACGCGAGCGACGAGTTTTTCGCGGCCAAAGAGCGACTGATCCAGCCCGAAGCGCCCGTGTTTATCCCCGACAAGTACGACGAGCACGGCAAATGGATGGACGGCTGGGAAAGCCGCCGCATGCGCGTGCCGGGTAACGACTACTGCATCGTGCGACTGGGTGTGCCCGGCGTGCTGCGTGGCGTCGAAATCGATACCAGCCACTTCACGGGCAACTACCCACCTCAGGCGTCTTTAGAAGCCTGCGTCAGCGAGGACGACGTGCCGGCGGGTGGCTGGGAAACGATTGTCGAGACGACCGATCTCGGACCCGATGCCCGGCATTTCTTCGAGATCGGGAATGATGCCGTCTGGACCCACGTGCGCCTGAATATCTATCCCGACGGTGGCGTGGCGCGACTGCGCCTGTTCGGCGTTGTGCGGCCGAAGCTGGGCACATTCGGCGTCACGACCGACTTGCTCGCCCTCGAGAACGGCGGCCGGGCGACGGCGTGCAGCGACGAGCATTTCGGCAGCATGCACAACCTCAACGCGCCGGGCCGCGGGTTCAACATGGGCGACGGCTGGGAAACGGCGCGCCGCCGTGGTCCGGGCAACGACTGGGTCATCTTCGAACTCGGCAGCCCGGGTGTTATCAGTCACGTGGAGCTCGACACAGCGCACTTCAAGGGCAACTACCCCGACCGGGCGTCGATCGAGGCTGCGTACTTCGAGGACGCGGCGGAGGCGGTCAATGACAGCGGCGCGTGGAAAACGCTGCTCGCAGAGACCAAGCTCGAGGCCGATAACTTGCACGTGTTCGAGGACGTGCTGGCCGACATCGGCCCTGTCAGCCACGTGCGCTTGTCGATCTTCCCCGACGGTGGCGTGAGCCGACTGCGTCTGTTCGGGCACGTTGCGCTACAGGCCCCCGATTCATGATCACGCTCAGGCCGCAGCCGCTGACGCGCGAGCGCTTCGCGTCGTACGGAGACGTCATCGAGTCATTCGACGTCGACAGGGCTGCGATGAACGCGGCGCGTTTCGAACGCTTCGACGACCTCTGCGGGGTCGACATGGGCGATGGCGGTCGCGTGGCCGTGAGTATCGCAAAATGCCGCGTGGCAACCTCGTTGCCGTATCGCGTCGACATGGTCGAGCGGCATCCGCTGGGAAGCCAGGCATTCGTGCCGCTAACCCCAGCAAAGATGATCGTTGTGGTCGCACCGCCCGAGCAGAGCGTGGAGGTCGGCGACCTCCGGGCTTTCGTCACCAACGGACGGCAGGGCATCAATTACAAACGCGGCACCTGGCATATGCCGTTGATCGCGTTCGAGGCCGGCCAAGAGTTCCTGATTATCGATCGTGCGGCCGGCGAGCCGAATTGCGATGAACACGTGCTCGACGAGCCCGTGATGCTCGAGGAGTCCTGAGCATGCGGCGAGCGTTTCGAGGTTCGATCTTTCACTGCCTCGCGGACCCGGGCCCGCGCGCCGACGAGTCGGCGGTCGAACACATCGAGGACGGTTTGCTGATCGTCGACGACGGTTGCATCGCGCAGCTCGGCGACGCCGGTGATCTGCTCGCCGCCCTTGACGAGCAAACACCGGTCGAGGATTACCGCGGCCAGCTGATCGTGCCCGGACTCATCGACTGCCACGTGCACTGCCCGCAGGTCGACATCATTGCTTCCTATGGCGAGCAGTTGCTCGACTGGCTGAACAAATACGCCTATCCGGCCGAAATGAAGTTTGCCGACGAAGACCACGCCGGCGAAGTGGCCGGTTTTTTCCTCGACGAGCTGCTGCGCAACGGCACAACGACCGCCGCCGTGTTCGCGACCGTGCACCCGCACTCCGCTGACACGCTGTTCGCCGCCGCCGAGGAGCGCAACATGCGCCTGATTGGTGGCAAGGTGCTCATGGACGAGCATTGCCCGGAAGAACTGCGCGATGACCCCGAGTCGGGCTACGACGACAGCAAGAAGCTGATCGAGAAGTGGCACGGCAGGGGGCGGCTCGGCTACGCGATTACGCCGCGCTTTGCACTGACATCGAGCGAGGCGCAGCTCGATGCGGCCGGCCGGCTGGCGGCGGAGTTCCCGGATACCTGGATCCATACACACCTGGCGGAAAACCAGGAAGAAGTCGACGAGATCGCGCGGCAGTTCGCCTGGAGCCGCAGTTACCTCGACGTTTACGACCATTTCGGCCTGTTGCGCGAGCGATCCGTTTTTGCGCATTGCCTGCATCTCGATGCCGAGGATCGCGCGCTCATGGCCCGGAAGGGCGGCACCGGGGCGTTCTGCCCGA
Organism: Woeseiaceae bacterium; assembly: GCA_030066735.1. Classification (GTDB taxonomy): domain Bacteria; phylum Pseudomonadota; class Gammaproteobacteria; order Steroidobacterales; family Woeseiaceae; genus UBA1847. The sequence goes on from JASJBB010000089.1 coordinate 2,471, forward strand.
CCTCGAACCTGTTCCTGGGTAGTGGCATGTTCGATCTGCAGTCGATGAGCGACGCCGGTGTGCGTGTCGGACTGGCCACTGACGTCGGCGGAGGCACGAGCATGTCGATGCTGCGAACGATGAGCGAGGCTTACAAGATGCTGCACTTGCAGGGCCAGCCGCTGCCGGCCAGCCGCGCGCTGTACCTGTCCACGCTCGGCGCTGCTGAGGCTCTGTACCTCGATGAACATATCGGCAATTTCGCTGTGGGCAAGGAAGCCGATTTCATCGTGCTCGATACGGGTGGTTCGCGTATCACGGAGCGTCGCGCCGCCGTCGCGGAGTCACTGGACGAACTGCTGTTCGCGATGATCTTCCTGGGCGATGACCGCAACGTAGCCGCGACGTACCTCCGCGGCGCGAAGCACGGCGCATGACCCTGTCAGTATCTGCCGAGCAGGTCATAGATGCGCCTGCGCACAGGGTATGGGAAGCTATCTCCGAGCCCGGCAATCTCGAAACGTGTCACCCGTTCTGCGCCAGCAACCCGGTCGACGTGTGGCCCGGGCCCGGCTCCCGCGACACGATCCACTATCTCAGCGGCTGGTCTTACGAACGCCACTTCGAGGAGTGGATTGAAGGTGTGGGCTACGACCTCGAGATCGGCAGGCCGGGCGGCAGCCGATCATCGGTGTCCTGGCGCATAACGCCGATCAATGACGGCAGCAGCACGCTGCGCATCGTCGTGCACCCGTCCGCGGTGAGGAAATTCCCGCCCATCGTGCGCCAGGCCGTGTTTTATCTGCGCCTGCGGCCGTTGCTGCGCTCCTACCTCGATTCGGTTGTCAGGGGATTCGAGTGGTACGTGACAAAGGGCGAGCCCGTGCCAAGGAACGCATTCGGTAAACACCCCTGGTTCTCGGGTAACGAGTGACCGCAATGATCGAGATTGCAGCCGTTCCGGTAGCTGGTTCTGTTGTATCTTAAATGTCTGAAAATGACCCAAATCAGACATCATTCGTTAGGCACTAAATGATCTGGAGTTGATGCGCGGATGCGAACCTCAGTATCAGTTTTTGTTTTGTTTGGGCTTTGCCTTAGCTTCGTCTCTTTGGCTGATGCACCAACCTATCAATTCCGGGGATTTGACAGCGATAGCACTTGTGACGATGTGAAGGATCACGAGGTAGATCTAGGCGGGCGACTCCTAAGTTCCTCGGAAGAGGACGGCACGCGATTGTTGGCATACCATATTGAGGCACAGCTGTACGGTTTCGACACGACGCTCGTAGTATCCTGCGGCCCAGATGGTCATCCAACATCAATCAGGTACAACCTTTCCGATCCACACGATATGAATTTGGATGATGTTTTCAGGACTCTCTATGCTGCAATGGCGGAGAGATTTGGTGATGTAGAGATAGAACCGGATACGATGGGTCGTAGCGCAAACTTCCTGTGCAAACAGGGATACCTGATAAGCCTGAATGTCGTACAGGCCGCCGCATTCAATGCGGAAGGCAGTGTGCCCATCAGAGAGTTGTTTCTCGAAATCTTCTCGGGAATCGAATATTGCGAGTAGGCGCCGTAGGTCAGAAAAGTACTCGACCACAACGGCCGCTTCTAGCCGTTAGCAACCCCCCAAAGAACCTGAATGAATGACTGCTTTCTGTGAGAGCAGACATTCAAGCTTGACGTTTCCGCGGAAACGTCGTTGAGCGGCTGGAATACTTCGCATACCGGCCGCTCGCCTCTTCTGAGTTACAATTGCTGCCTCTGACCCAAAGCGGTCGGTCATGTTCACAGTTATTCCGCAATGTGTTCTGGGAGTGTGAATTTGCGAAAACTCATCGGACTTATCTGCCTGTTGGGACTACTATCAGGCTGCGCATCCACCAAGATTCCACCGATGGAGAATCTGCAAAGGGAAGTGTCCTCGTATCCGAAACCAGGTAGCGTTCTCATCAGGCCAGTGGGTGATCAAATTGCTAGTCAGAAAGTCCGCACAGTGACTCCTGCGCTTCAGATTACGGCACAAGTTGTCTTTGGAAAAACCGAAGATGAGAAATCAATAGCAACGTGTGGAATCGCTGTGCCCGCAGGAACATGGGCATTCAGCGGCATATACGATAAAGAGGATTACAACGCGGATTGTTTCGGGCCGATTCAGATGAATGCGGCCTACGCGGACGGATCGACAAATTGGAATTGTGGTAAGAAATTTGAACGACATGTTTGCCGCGAGAAAGGCGACGAGTTTTTTGTTGTGACATCACTTGGAAGATGGCACCTAAAGCAAGATTCCAGCGCGATAAGTGTGATTTCCATTGTAGCCAAAGGTCAGGAACAACTCTTTAGAGACCTAACCTACAATGGTCCAAAAGGTAACAGCGCAACATTTACCTATCGGGAATCTCGAGGCGATCCACCGTCGCTGGTATTTGAAGATGATATTCAGTACGAGATTGACGGTGTCACTGTCTTAAATGTTCATGGTTTTCACCTCGCGGTTTCCGCTGCGACTGACACAGATATCACTTATGAGCTTTTGGGAATATCGGACGAAGGCTCTACTGCCATCGAGTAGTCAGTTACCGCCTCTGGCCGTTAACGCCCCCTGGCCCTCTGATACACTCAACGGCTGGCAATGACCCATAGCGGACGCGCTCGCTCAACTCTATGCATCCGAAACCAATAAGGAATTTATTGGGGTTGATAGTGCTAGCGTTCTTTGCGCTGGTCTATCTCTTTGAAATTTGTAGCGCAGGGCCATCGTGTGACTACGGGCCACTCGGCGTTCGTATAGCGGTAGTTCTGATCGTTATGTACGCGGCTTTTCGCGTACTGTTCCCGAGAAAGGAGCCTTATTCAGAGAGGGGTGTTGTCGGGAAGATCGAGTTTGTCGTTGGTTGGTTACTGGTCGCCATAACCCTTGTTGTGCTGATTGCCCGCTGGATTTGGCTTCGTTGGTGAAGCGAGCTGCCAGACGGCCGCTTCTGGCCGTTTCCGGCCGCCAGAGCATTTTCAGTTAAGATGACGGCTGTCGCCCAGGAGCAGACGCCCGCTACAAACGTCGTCGTTAAAGCATGGAGCTAACCCCCGATCAGGTTTTGGCCGCCCGCGGTTACTTAGAAGAACTTCCACCGCTCCTGCGGGAGAAGTACGGCGGCAATGGATACAGCGGTTACAGTGGCGCTCAAATACGGGTCGCTATCGAGGCCGCCGAACTTTCTTCGGATCATACGATTCTGGCGGATGTGTTATTTGGTGATGACGAGTCGGTCAGTCGCACAGGATTCGAGTTGCATGGGCGCGAGGCGATAATCGGCGAGATTCAGCATCTAATTGAATCGGAAGAATCTTCAGTAGTTGACCGAGCCTTGAAAAGACTGATCGAGTTTCTCGATAAAGCTGGAAATATTTCCGATGGCGCGGGCAACGACTACACTTAACCGTGACCGTTCGCTTCTGGCCGGAAGCAGTCTGTGACCTAGTGATAAACTCTACGGTCGGTGCTGACTCAAGGCGACCGGCGACGAAGACAACATCGTTTCCTGAAATGAATTCTCACGACGTGGAACCAGACCCGCCGCTTTCGGCCGAACAGCTGAAGATTGTTGAGGCGCTGTCTGGCGAACAGATTGCGGAAATCGACAATGCGTTGCTCGCGAACTGTATCAAACGGTGGAGAAAGGTCGCTGCTGTTGTAGGCTTCACGATGACAGATCAGCTTATGGACGCGTTCCCGGGCGTGCCTGACATTTTCTATGCCGGCCGGGTCCGACGACTAATCGACAAGGGTTCGCTGGAGGCCTCTGGTAATCTCAACTATATGCGTTACAGTGAAGTGCGCCTCCGGCAAGACAGCAGTGACTAGGCTGCAACGGTCGCTTCTGGCCGAAACCTGCCAGTTGCCTGGACGAAGGTATTATCTCCGCTACCGACCAAATGCCGGTCTAAACTGGTATTTCTGATTGATATGCTCTTGCTGCTCGGATTCGGATCGATCGTCGCCGCAGTGCTGATTCTGTTGGGAATCTCAGATGCAGGGCCGATGTCGATGCCATTACATCAGAGGGCATTGGCAAGCGTTCCTTTCGTTGCCTTTGCTGCTTGGGCTGTTTGGTTGGAATTCGGCGCAAAGCCGCCCCCAAAAGCCCTTGGAGCGCTCGTGGTTGTGAGCCTTCTGCTCTTGCTGCTATTCGGTGGTTAGCGGTGAATGAACGGCGGTAGCGCCACCGTCCGCTAGTGGCCAGTTGCGGACGGCCTTAATCAACAGCGGATGCTCACAGGGGTCTGGATTAGAATGACGTTGCTTGGCAAGCTAGCACTTTTTTTCGGCTCTTAGCTTTTCCTTGGCCTTGTTAACCTGGGGATTCGTTCCGGTTCTTGCCGTTAGCAGCCCCTGGCGCTCTGATACACTCAGCGAACGGCAATTGGCCCATGAGAATATCCTTCGTTGCGTTCTTGGAAAAATCAATGAGAAAGACCAGGGTTTTGTTGCTAGTAAGCCTTGTCCTTGGACCTCTTTCCGGCTTTCCACAAGCTTCGGACTTAGGCAGCACGCTGGCGGTTGTGCGCGAGTTTCTGGATGCGTTCAATGCGCACGATGCGGCGGCAATGTCCGCCATGGTCGCCGACGATGTCCAGTGGCTATCTGTTCGGGGCAGCGAGATATCGATCGAACTCGAGGGCAGGGCGGCGCTTGTCGCCGCCATGGGGGAGTATTTCACGTCTTGTCCAACCTGCCGATCGGAAATCAAAGGCCAAATGTCCAGCAGCGAGAGGGTGAGTGTGGTGGAGGTGGCTAGCTGGGTGGGTTCTAAAGGGCCAAGATCGCAACAGTCAATAGCCGTGTATGAGTTCTCGGACTCGCTGATTCAACGGATCTACTACTTTCCTGAGGAGGCAGTGCTCAGCCGTATCGATCCTGCAACGCCGTGAATAGGCAAACGAATTATGGGTTTGTTCGATCGTGGCCACTACTGGCCCGTTGCAGCCCTTCGGCCGACTCAAGTCATCCCATCGTTAATCTTGTCATTCTTTGTTGCGCATTGGTGGCAAGTTTTTTTCCGCATCCGTTGCATGCAGCCGACAGCGAGCTGGCAGCACGAATCGACGCCCACCTGCAGCCCTATCTGGACATCGGTCACCTGTCGGGCACGATCCTGGTGGCACAAGGTGACGAGGTCGTTTACCACAAGTCTTTCGGTTTAGCAGACCATGAGCTGAATGTAAGCAATACACCGACCACACGATACGGCATTGGCTCCATCAACAAGCCGATGACTATCGTCATCCTCGCGCGCCTGATCGAGGAGGGCAAGATAGAGCTAAGCGATCAACTCGCACAATATGCGCCGGGATTCCCGCGTGGTGATGAAATTACCGTGGACGACCTGTTGAACCATAGTTCGGGGATCGCGCATCGAGTGACGAGTGAACTCGATGAAGCCCGGGCGCAAACGGCGGCAAGTATGCTCGCGCTCGCCGCGAAGTCCGAGCTCGTGTTTGAGCCAGGCTCGGACAGTGTCTATAGCTCCGCCGGATTTTCCGTGCTGGCGAGGGTCCTGGAGATCGCTAGCGGCGAGACTTATTCGCAGCTGCTCGACCGGTACGTACTCGTTCCCGCAGGCATGGTCGAAACGTCTGACGCCGGCTCCCGGGAGATCATGAAAGACCGCGCCAAGGCTTATTATTTCGACACCGCGGGGCTGGTGAATGCGCCGCCCGGAGATATCTCCTACCTGGTCGGCGCTGGTTCTGTTTTTTCGACACCGGCTGACCTATTGGCCATGCAAAGGGCGCTGATCGAGGGCAATTACGGGAGCCTGGCAGCTTCGGCCCTGGTTCGTGAGAACGGCAGCCTTACCTGGAACGGCTCGGCAGTTGGTTACCGGACGTTCGCCGATCATGATGCCGAGAGTGGCATCAGCCTGATCATGGCGACGAACCTGACGTCAGGGGCAATTGACCGTATCCGCACAGCGTTGCCTGCGATCGCGACAGGCGAGGACGTACCGGTACCCGCGGCGATAAATGCCGTAGCAATTGACGTTGAATCGAGTGTCCTCGAGAGTTACCAGGGCTTTTACCAGCTACGCCCCGGACGCAATCTGCAGCTAAGTGTGAACGATGGGAGGGTGACCATGGACGACTGGATTCTCATCCCCGTCGCCACGGACACTTTCTTTTCGCCGCAGGACTATGCTGAGATTACCGTCGTGCAGGGAGACGATGGATCGGTGGAACGGCTCGACTGGAAGATTGGCGACGACGTGTATCCCTTACCGCGGGTCGAGCCCTAAAGCGGCATCGTGACTATCAGACCACAATTCATCAGGGTGGAGATCACCGCACAGTGATGAGTTCCGCTGAATGAAAGAGACCCTGGTTTTTCTTGCTTTTGTCGCCGTGCCCGCGGCAATCGGGCTGTACTTCGTGATAAAGCCGAAGCTCGTCCGGAAGAGGCGCGCGCATTTGCTCCGACAGCCACTTCCCGACGGTGTCGAAGATGTGCTGTTGCGGAACATCGGGCTGTACTCGCTGGTTCCGGACGATCTGCGCCAGCAGCTCCACGGGCACATCAACGTATTTCTCGACGAGAAGCGCTTCCTGGGCGTTGGCGGCCAGGAGATCACCTCGGAAGTGGCCATTACGATTGCCGGTTCGGCCTGCATGCTGTTGCTGAACAGGGAGGCCGACTATTTTCCGGGGTTCTCGTCAATCCTCGTTTACCCGGACACTTACGAAGCCAAACAAGTGGACTACGACGGAGTTGTCGAGACGCACAAGCGCTCCCGAAGAGCGGGGGAGTCATGGCACCGGGGGCCGATCGTTCTGTCGTGGAGCAACGTGCTACAGGGCGCGGCGGACGCCGGCGACGGCTACAACGTCGTTCTGCACGAGTTCGCGCACAAGCTGGACGAGCAGAATAGCGGCACGAACGGCCAGCCGATTCTGCATGCCATGGGGCACTACGAGGAGTGGGCGGAAGTGCTCGGTCGCGAGTATCGATCGTTTGCCGATCGAGTCGCTCGTCGACAGAACAAGGTGATGGATGAATATGGACTTACCTCACCTGCCGAATTCTTTGCTGTCGCGACCGAATCGTTTTTCGAGAAAGGCAGAGCTATGCAGAGAAGGCTGCCGGACCTGTACGAGCAGTTGAAGAAATACTATTCAGTCGATCCGGCGACCTGGGGTTGAGAACACCGGGCCGTTGGTACTTACTGGAAGTCGAGTTGCTGCAGCTGCATCTGGTCCATTAATCGGCGCGCCGACACGTGCTCGCTCACCCGGTACTCGAATTTCTTGATTCGTTTGAGGTAGTCGTCGAGCTCGTCCGGCCGGGGATTGACCGCGAGCAGGTCCCTGGCAATTCCCGGTTCCAGCTCGCGGCGGAAGAACCGCCGCGGCTCCCGCGCGACCAGCACGAATGTGGCGATAAGGCCGAGAATGAACGTCCAGATCGCGGCAACACCGATGAATTCCTGCAAGGCGTAGCTCAGCGAAGTCAGGTCCACAGAGAACATGACGATCGGGATGACCACCGCTGCGAGCAGGGTCAGTCCACTGGTTCGATCGAAGCGGGTACCCCGGGCGCTCCTGTCCATCAGGGTTTTGTTCGCGCGCAGCAACGGGTCGCGGACGCGCCGGAATCGCTCGAAGGCTTCGATCGCATTGCGATTCTTGGGGTCCAGTTTGGGATTCGTCTGCTGAGCAAGGTGTACCAGGTCGTCGCCGGGTTTTCGGACCAGGGTCTCGTAGTCGGTCGGAAAGATGTTCAATTCGCCGCCGCATTTCTGGCAAACGCCAAAGTAGTCAATGAGTCGTCCCCGGCCCAGGGGGACCCAGAAAATATGCGGCGCCATTCCAAGCCGGTGAATTCGAACCGGTTGCACCGCCTGGCACGACGGGCAACCTTCGGCAACGAAGCCCATTTTCCGGGTGACCGTTTTTTCGCCAAATACGATGAACATCGGCAATCTCCATTTCAACCGAAATAATAGAAAGCGAACGAGTATCTGGCGACGAGGGACGTCACATTCCGGGGCATGTGAGTTTGATCACCGAATCGCCCCGATATTCACGTGATACTGGCTGGACATACACCCTTTCGACCGTACCGGACTTTGGAGTAATCCCGCATGCCAGTTAACCCTGACGAGGTCGCGCGACGCCAAGCGATCGCCAAAGAGCGAATCAAGGCGATCTACAATACGCCCGGGGACGAACACGGAGTCACGTTGTTCGTTTCGCATCACCTGACCGAGATCGAAGCCTCTTACTGGATGGGGCACACAGGGACGGCCACCCCGGAACCTGGTCAGGTCCTGGACCTGCTGGAGCTGCGCTCACACTGGGGCGAGGATGAAGAGGAAGAAGAGGACGAAGAAGCTCTGGACTTTTTCGACTTCACGCTGCCAGGTGGGGTAACGCAATACGTCATCTGCGTCGAATTCGATGACGCGGGAAACATTGCCAATGTCTCGATGGAGAGCTAACGCCTAATCGGCGACGAGCGGTTCCAGCCGGTCGATGATCGCGGATATCTCTGGCCGATTCTCTCGCAGTTCGTCGATACTCTGGCCGGACAGCTCGTAGGGCAGGACCAGCCAGTCGTCGGTCTTGTGCACGTAGAAGTCCGGTTCGCGGACCGTGCGTTCCGATGGCCGGTACCAGACGGTGGCGATGCGGATGTCATGCGGCAGGTTGCGGCGCGTCTTGGCTGCTAACTGGTCGATAACAGCCTTAACGCTCGAGCCGGTGCTGTAGACGTCATCCACGATCAGCATCGAGTGATGCGAGCACAGGTTCTCGAGCAGGTACTGCAGGCCGTGCACCCGGATTGTGTCGGCTTTCGACACCATTTCGTCGTAACTGGCCGCGCCGCGGTACGACGTGCGGATCGCAATGTGATCCGTCTTGACGCCGAGGAAGTCCAGTCCTTCCTGGACCGCGATGCCCACGGCGCTGCCGCCGCGCCACAAGCCCACGAGGAAGTCAGGCTCGAAGCCTGCTTCGGCAATGTCGGCGGCCAGCTGAAAGGAGTCCCTGAGCAGATCGTCCGCGGCGACGAAAGTCTTCGCCATTGTTATTCCGAGCCTGTGCTGCGGTAGAATCCGATGAGGCATTATAGCGGCACAACAACAAGAATGAACAAGATCGTACTTTCCGCGCAGGACCTTCTCGAAGACTCGTTTCGCCTCGGCCTCCGGGTGCTCGAGGACGACTTCAAGCCGACCATGATCATCGCCATCTGGCGCGGCGGCACGCCGGTCGGCATGGCGGCCCAGGAAATCATGGCCTACTGCGGCGTGGAGTCGGATCACATCGCCATTCGCACCTCGTCCTACGTGGGCGTCGATCAGCGTGGCGCCGTCGCCGTACACGGGCTCAACTACATCATCAAGAAGATCTGCCACGATGACCGGGTGCTGATCGTCGACGACGTGTTCGACACCGGCAACACGATCAAGGCGGTCATCGAAGAGCTCGGCAAGCGGGCGCGCGACAATACGCCCGAAGATATCCGCATTGCGGTGCCGTGGTTCAAGCCGGAGCGCAACGAAACCGACCTGACGCCCGACTACTTCATTCGCGAGACCGAGGAGTGGCTGGTATTCCCGCACGAACTCGACGCGCTCGAGCCGGATGAACTGCACCGGGAGCGCCCGGAGATTGCCGCCATTATCGAAGCCGCACAGGACAAACGGCGGACCGCCTGAACCCGCCGGCATGATGCAGCGTATCTGTGTGTACTGCGGATCGAGTCCCGGGAACGATCCGGCCTACACGGCAGCGGCTGAGGATCTTGCAGGCGTACTGGTCGATGGTGGACTGGAACTGGTCTACGGCGGAGCACACAAGGGCACCATGGGGATTCTCGCGGACGCGGTCCTCGAGCGCGGCGGCGTCGTGCACGGCGTCATTCCACAGATGCTCGAAGAGAAGGAAATCGCGCACACGGGCGTGACGGAACTGCATGTCGTCGCGTCGATGCATGAGCGCAAGTCGATGATGGCGGCACTGTCTGACGGTTTCATCGCACTGCCCGGCGGTTTCGGCACGCTCGAGGAGCTGATCGAAATCGTTACCTGGGGCCAGCTGCAGTTTCATGAGAAGCCCTGCGGCGTGCTGAATGTAAAGGGCTACTTCGACAAGCTCCTCGAGTTTCTCGATCACACGCAGGCGGAAGGCTTCCTGAAGCCCGAGAACCGGGCGATGCTGATTGCCGACGACAC
>JASJBB010000090.1 GCA_030066735.1 Woeseiaceae bacterium
GCCGAGCAGCAGCGCAATCTCGGGGTTGGCAATGGCCGAGAGAATCTTGATGCGCCAGTTGGGTTCGAACTCGCGGACCGTGACGTTCTCGAGTTCCAGCACCGCCGTACCCGTGTCCGTGACAACTTCGCGCCCGTCAGCCTGCTGGATCAGGTCACTGCGCGTCTCGGCGATAATCTCGATGACATTCTCTTCCAGCGCTTCATTAGCCGTCAGCGTGGCCGCTTCGGTAACGGCTTTCTCGGCCCATTCCGCGTTGCGTCCGTGCCGCTCCGCAAGGCCGCGAATATAGGCGATGGCGTCATTGAGGACCTTGCGCTCCATAGCCGTGCCGGCGCCGTCGCTTGCAGGCTCGGTGTCTTCGGTCGCTTCGTCCGTTTGCTCGGGATCGGCCGGCGGCTCAATCGGCATCGGCGGGGTTGCGTCGTCACCGCCAAGCGATACGGGCGTTGCGGCGCCGATGTGCGTCGTTGGGGCCATGGCTGCGAGGTGGCTTGCCAGCAAAATGTAAGTGCCGGCGCTGTCGGCGCGGGCGCCATCGGGCGCAACGTAGGTCGCAACCGGCACGGAAGAGCCGAGAATTTTCTGGATGATGTCCCGGGTCGACGACACGAGGCCGCCGGGCGTGTCCATTTCGATGATGACCAGCCGGGCGTCGGATGCCTCGGCGTTTTCGATGCCCTGGATGACGTACTCGGCTGTTGCAACACCGATGCCGCCCGAGACTTCGAGCACGATCACATCGCCGTCGGCGTGTGCCGCCTGAGCAAGAAATCCGGCGATGACAGCGAAGAAGAGGGCTATGGATTTCATAATCTGATGATAGCATTGCCGCCATGTTTATTCGCTTTGTCACGACCGGCGGCACGATCGACAAAATCTACTTCGATGACCTCAGTCAGTACGAAGTCGGGGAGTCACAGATCCAGCACATCCTGCACGAGGGACTCGTTGATTTTGACTACGCGGTCGAGCCGTTGTTGCACAAAGATAGCCTCGAAATGACCGATGAGGACCGGCAGAAATTGCGGGAATTCATCGCCAATGACAGCGCCGAGCGATTCGTGGTCACGCACGGCACGGACACGATGCCGGACGCTGCAACGGCCCTGGAAGGCCTCGAGGGCAAGACCATCGTGCTCACCGGGGCGCTGACCCCGGCGCGTTTCAAGCAGACCGACGCCATGTTCAACGTCGGGATGGCCGTGGCGGCGGCGCAGGTTGCGCCTCCCGGCGTCTACATTGCCATGAGCGGGCAGGTCTTCAAGGCCGGCAGCGTTCGCAAGAACCGCGAGCGAAACCGCTTCGAAAGCACGTAGGAGCCCGCCCCAGCGGGCGACCCGACCTCGAGACTAGCTCTCCGGCTGGTGCGCCATCTCCGCGGTCTGTTTCTCGACCGCTTTGGCGTCGGCCTTCAGGTTCCGGACGAGGTCGTCGGCAAACGCGTCGGTCGTGATGTCCTCGATACCGCTTTCCATGTCGTCGAACATCCGAATCGCGACATTGCGCGGCGACTCCTTGTCCATTTCCATGCCGGCGGCCATGTCGGTATCGATCGGCCCGGGATACACGCCGAATACGGCCACGCCCTGCGGCGTCAGCTCCGCCCGCATACCTTGCGTGAGCGAGTGCGCGGCGGCTTTTGACGCGGAGTAGGTGGCTGCCATCGGGAAGTTCGTGAACCCGCTAATCGATACGACCGTGGCGACCGCGCCGTTGCCATTGCGGATCAGGGCGTCGGCGAAAGCCCGCGTCACGTTCAGTGGCCCGTAGTAGTTGACTTCCATCTCGAGCCGCGCCGTGTCCGGATTGTGGTTGTAGACGAATCCGCCAAACCCTGCCACGCCGGCGTTGTTGATCAGTACCTGCACATCCTGTGCATTTGCCGCGGCAGCGTGGACCTGGTCACTGTCGGTCACGTCCAGCCGCACCGCGGTCACTTGCTCCGGGTATTGCTCGACGAGGTCCTGCACGCCGGCGACGTCGCGAGCGCAGGCGTAGACCTTCTTCGCGCCGCGAGCGGCCGCTTCCTCGGCGATGGCCCGGCCGATGCCTCGATTCGCCCCGGTGACGAAAACAACGGCGTCTTTGACAGTGATGCTGGACATGCAATTCTCCTCTCGCGGATGACCGCGCTCATTCTAGCGGGTGCGATATTGCCGTCAGGTTACAGCGAGTTACCTTACAGGTCGAAACTGATGCCCTGGGCGAGCGGCAGCTCGGGACTCCAGTTGATCGTGTTCGTCTGCCGGCGCATGTAGGCGCGCCAGGAATCCGAGCCGGCTTCGCGGCCGCCGCCGGTTTCCTTCTCGCCGCCGAACGCGCCGCCGATTTCGGCGCCGGACGTGCCGATGTTCACGTTCGCAATGCCGCAGTCCGATCCGCCGTGGGACAGGAAGTACTCGGCATTCTGCAGGTTGTCGGTGAATATCGCCGAGGACAGTCCCTGCACGACGCCGTTCTGCAGCGCAATGGCTTCGTCGAGATCGGAATAGGGAACCAGGTACAGGATCGGCCCGAAGGTCTCGGTCTGGACGATGTCCCAGTCATTGTTCGCCACCGCGATCGCCGGCGTTATGAAATTCCCGGGGCCGTCGACGCGCTCGCCGCCACACAGGATCTCGCCGCCGGCGTCACGGACCGCCTGGCAGGCGGTTTCGACGCGCTCGACCGCCGACTCGTCGATGAGCGGGCCCATGAGCGTGTCGGGATTCAGCGGATCGCCAATCCGGACCTGTCCGTAGGCGTTCACGAGCGCCGTTTTGAGCTCCTCGAAACGCGATTCGTGGACGATGACGCGGCGCGTGGTCGTGCAACGCTGGCCCGCGGTGCCAACCGACCCGAACACGATCGACGGGATCGCCAGGTCGAGGTTGGCCTCCTTGTCGACGATGATCGCGTTGTTGCCGCCCAGCTCGAGCAGCACTTTGCCCATGCGGGCAGCGACGCGCTCGCCGACCATCTTGCCGATCGCACTCGACCCCGTGAAGGAGACCAGGTCGATGCGCTCGTCGTCGACGAAGGTCTGCGCCAGTTCGTTATTGCCGTCGTTGAACAGGAAGAACACGGGCGGCAGGTCTTCGCTCGCCAGCGCCTCGTTAATGATCTTCTGCACGGCCACGCCGCACAGTGCCGCCTTCGGTGACGGCTTCCAGACATTGACGTTGCCGCACACGGCCGCGATCAGCGCGTTCCAGGAGTACACGGCCACCGGGAAATTGAAGGCCGAGATCGTGCCGACGACGCCCAGCGGGTGCCACTGCTCGTACATGCGGTGCTGCGGACGCTCCGAGTGCATCGTCTTGCCGTAGAGCATGCGGGACTGGCCCACTGCGAAGTCCGCGATATCGATCATCTCCTGGACCTCGCCATCGCCCTCGGCCTTGATCTTGCCCATCTCGAGCGTGACGAGGCTGCCCAGCGCGTCCTTGTTGGCGCGCAACGCCTCGCCGATCAGGCGCACGGCGTTGCCGCGCACCGGGGCCGGCAGTGTGCGCCAGGTCGCGAAAGATTCGCGCGCCATGTCGATCATGCGGTCGTACTCGGACTGCGAGGTCGAGTGCACGCTCGCGATCACTTCGCCCGTCGTCGGGTTGACCGATTCGATGAGCCCTGCCGATTCGTCAGTACTGCTGGTGGCGCCGTACCAGGTGCCGGGATTGGTTGCTGCCAGGCCTAGCCTGTCCAGGATGTCCTGCATTGCATCGCTCCGAAAAAACAAATCCGCCGAACGGGCGGCGGATATTGTGGCGCGCATTGTGCCAATGTCCATGCGTGCTTTCCACACGAGCCTAACACACTGATTACGATAGAAACTTTTGCAGCATCGCAACGCAACATGGCATAGTTCGCGCATTCGGCGGGCTTCGAGCCCGCATTTTTGATGTGTGCAGGCGGGAAACGACTTGAGCAGGACGATTGCAGCAACCAACTGGCACCCGGCGAGCTGGCAGGGCAAACCGGCGGCACAGCAGGCCAGCTACCCGAACCCGGCCGAACTGGACCGGGCGGTGGCGGACCTGAGCCGGCTGCCGCCGATCGTCACATCGTGGGAGGTCGACTCGCTCAAAGAGCAGATTGCCCGCGCGCAGCGTGGCGAGGCGTTCGTCCTGCAGGGCGGCGACTGCGCCGAGACGTTCGACGAGTGCACGTCCGAGAACATCGTCGCGAAGCTGAAAATCCTGCTGCAGATGAGCGTGGTCATGCTCTACGGGCTCAAGAAACCCGTGGTGCGGGTCGGGCGCATGGCGGGCCAGTACGCCAAGCCGCGCTCGGCCGACATCGAGACGCGCGACGGCACGTCGCTGCCGAGCTTTCGCGGCGACCTCGTCAACCGCAGTCCGTTCACGGCCGCGGACCGGATTCCGGACCCCAGCATGATCCTGCGCGGCTACGAACGCGCGGCGCTCACGCTGAACTTCGTGCGCTCATTGATCGACGGCGGCTTCGCCGACCTGCATCACCCGGAGTACTGGGACCTGGACTGGGTGGGCCATTCGCAGATGGCCGACGAGTATCACGAGATCGTGAAGTCGATCTCCAATTCCCTCGACTTCCTCGAAACGATCTCGGGCCAGCAGGTGCACAAGACGCAGCGAGCCGACATTTACGCCGCGCACGAAGGACTGCACCTGCACTACGAGCAGGCGCAGACCCGTTTCCTCGACCGCCGCGAGCGCTGGTACAACCTGACGACCCACTTCCCCTGGATCGGCATGCGCACGGCTGCGGTCGACGGCGCCCACGTCGAGTATTTTCGCGGCATCACCAACCCGGTCGGCGTCAAGATCGGCCCGGGCATGACGAAAGAGTGGCTGCAGGAACTCATCGGGCTGCTGAACCCGAACAACGAACCGGGACGCCTGACCCTGATCCATCGCTATGGCGCCAGGCAGATCGAGGAGCGCCTGCCCGAGATGATCACCACCGTCAAAGAAACCGGGTCGCCTGTTCTGTGGGTTTGCGACCCGATGCACGGCAATACCGAGAGCACGGCAGACGGCACCAAGACGCGGCGCTTCGACAGCATACTGGCCGAACTCGAGTCGGCATTCCGGGTACACGAGTCGATGGGCAGCTACCTCGGCGGCGTTCACCTCGAGCTTACCGGCGAGAACGTCACCGAGTGCACGGGAGGCGCCCGCGGCCTGACCGACGGCGACCTGGCGCGGGCCTACAAGTCGACCGTGGACCCGCGGCTCAATTACGAGCAGGCCATGGAAGTGGCCATGCGCATCGCCGGCCTGCACAAGGACTCGGCCAGGGTAAGCCGCAACGGGGCGTGATGTCCGGTACAATGCTCGCCTTTTGCGGAAGGCGCCATGCAGTACGACCACATCCGGATACCTGAAAACGGCGAGGCCATCACGGCCAACACCGACCACACGCTCGTCGTCCCCGATTTTCCGATCGTGCCGTTCATCGAGGGCGACGGCATCGGCATCGACGTCACGCCCGTGATGCTCGATGTCGTCAACGCGGCCGTCGAGAAGGCTTATGGCGGCCAGCGCGCGATTCGCTGGATGCAGGTCTATGCGGGGCAGGCGGCGGCGGAGCTCTACGGCGACGACCAGTACCTGCCGGACGAGACGCTGCACGCGCTGGAAAAATTCATCGTTTCGATCAAGGGCCCGCTGCAGACCCCGGTGGGCGGCGGTATTCGCTCGCTCAATGTCGCGATCCGGCAAACGCTCGACCTGTATGCCTGCGTGCGGCCCATCCGCTATTTCCCGGGTGTACAGACGCCGATGCGGCAATCGGATCTCGTCAACATGACCGTGTTCCGTGAGAACACCGAAGACATTTATGCCGGCATCGAGTACCCGACCGGCTCGCAGGAAGTGCAGAAGCTGATTCACTTCCTGCAGACCGAGCTCGGCGTGACCAAGATCCGTTTCCCGGCAAGTTCGGGCATCGGCATCAAGCCGGTGTCACGCGAAGGCTCCGAGCGCCTCATTCGCAAGGCGATTCAGTACAGCATCGAGCGCGACCAGTCCTCGGTGTCGCTCGTGCACAAGGGCAACATCATGAAGTTCACCGAGGGCGCGTTCTGCCAATGGGGCTACGACGTTGCTCGCACCGAGTTCGGCGCGACCGAAAAGGACGGCGGGCCGTGGCTCGCGTTCGACAACCCGGTCACGGGCCGCGAGATCATCATCAAGGACGTGATCGCCGATAACTTCCTGCAGCAGATCCTGATGCGGCCCGAGGAATACGACGTGATCGCAACGCTGAATCTCAACGGTGACTATATTTCCGACGCGCTGGCCGCGCAGGTTGGCGGCATCGGCATTGCGCCGGGCGCCAACATGGCCGATTCGGTTGCCGTGTTCGAGGCCACGCACGGCACGGCTCCCGGTTTCGCGGGCAAGGACCGCGTCAACCCGGGGTCGCTGATCCTGTCGGCCGAGATGATGCTGCGCTACATGGGCTGGACCGAGGCGGCCGACAACGTCATGGAAGGCGTCGCGAAGACGATTGCAAACGGCGAGCTGACGTTCGACCTGGCGCGCCTGCGCGAGGCGATGCACCAGCCGATTCGCAAGGAGCGGCCGCACGACCGCAAGGACGTGGAAGAAGAGCTCGAGCACCTCGTGCCCGGCGCCAAACTCGTCGGCACGCGCGGCTTTGGCGAGGCCGTCATCCGGCACATGAATGACTGAGGCGATCTTCGACAAGTCGTGCCGCGCCTGCCCGCGGCTCGCGACCTTTCTCGACGATGTCAACGAACGCTACCCGGACTACTACTGCCGACCGGTGCCGCCGTTCGGAGATGACGCGGCCGGGTTCCTGATCGTCGGGCTGGCGCCCGGCATGCATGGCGCCAATCGCACGGGCAGGCCGTTTACCGGCGATCACGCGGGCATCCTGTTGTACGAGATGTTGCACAAGTTCGGGTTCTCGACCCGGAGCGAGTCCCTTGCGGCCGACGACGACCTGCAGTTGCAGAATTGCCGGATAACCAATGCGGTCAAGTGCCTGCCGCCCGAGAACAAGCCTGTCGGTGCGGAGATCAACACCTGCAACGCGTTTCTCGCCAACGAACTGCGCACGCTGGCGGAAGGCTCCGTGGTGATGGCGCTCGGCGGTATCGCCCACCGCGCCATCATCAAGGCGCTGGCGCTGCGCCAGGCAGACTACAAGTTCGGGCACGCCGCGGTGCACGACCTGGGCACGGTCCGGCTGCTCGATTCCTACCATTGCAGCCGCTACAACACCAACACGGGCCGGCTGACCAGCGAGATGTTCGAAAGCGTGTTTGCGACAGCCCGGGAGTTGTTGCAACACTAGCCCCGTGAGCGACGAGCGCCAATTCGACCAGAAGTCCTTCCTGCGCAGCCTGACGCACCGCCCGGGCGTGTATCGAATGCTCGACGCGAAACACAAGGTCATTTACGTGGGCAAGGCGCGCGACCTGCGGAAACGCGTGTCGAGCTATTTCCAGCGCAGCCACGACTCGGTCAAGACCGCCGCGATGATGGAGCTCGTCGCCAATGTCGAGGTGACGGTTACCAATACCGAGGCCGAAGCGCTGATCCTCGAGTACAACCTGATCAAGCAGCATCGGCCGCGTTTCAACGTCATCCTGCGCGACGACAAGAGCTACCCGTACATCTACGTGTCGACGCAGCAGAAGTTTCCCCGGCTGCAGTTTCATCGTGGTGCGCGCAAGGGTAAGGGGCGCTACTTCGGTCCGTATCCCGGCACGAGCGCGGTGCGGCAGACGCTGAACGAGTTGCAGAAGCTGTTCCTGGTTCGCCAGTGCCGCGACAGCTATTTCAGCAATCGCACGCGGCCGTGCCTGCAGTACCAGATACGCCGCTGCACGGCGCCCTGTGTCGGCCTCGTTGCCGAAGAGCAGTACCGCAAGGACATCGACGCGGCCATCGATTTCCTCGAAGGCAGGAACCAGGCCGTCATCGACACCTTTGTCCGGCGCATGGAAGAGGCCTCCGAAGCGCAGAACTACGAGCAGGCAGCGCGATTTCGCGACCAGATCTCGCGTCTCAAGGAGGTGGAGGCAAAACAGCTGATTTCGCGGTCGGCCGGCAAGGACCTCGATATCCTGGGCTTCGCGTCGAACGGGGCCATTCACTGTGTGACCGTGCTGTTCATTCGCAATGGCGCGGTCATCGGCAGCCGCGACCATTTCCCGAAACTCAAGGGCGAGGGCGACAAGCAGAAGATCCTCAATGCGTTCGTTGCGCAGTATTACCTGGGTCGGGATGCACCTGCCGAGATCATCCTGGACACGGGCATCGCGGACGCGCCGTTGCTCGAAGCCGAACTCAGCGACCGGATGGGTCGCAAGGTCGCCATTCGCCACAAGGTGCGCGGGGACCGCGCCCGCTGGCTCGACATGGCGCGAACCAACGCAGGCCAGGGTCTTGACCTGCAGGTGGCCAGCAACGCGACGGTCAGGCGCCAGTTTGCTGCGCTCGGTGAGGCGCTCGGGCTGGAGGAGCCGCCGGAGCGCCTCGAGTGCTTCGATGTCAGCCATACATCGGGCGAGGCGACGGTAGCGTCCTGCGTCGTGTTCAACGCCGCCGGTCCGCAGAAGAGCGACTACCGCCGTTTCAACCTGAAACCGGCCGCTGGCGGGGATGACTACGCGGCGATGGCGGAGGCCCTGCGCCGCCGCTACACCCGCGTAAAAAAGGGCGAGGTGCCGATGCCCGACGTGCTGTTCGTCGACGGCGGCAAGGGCCAGCTGGCCGAGGCCATGACGGTACTCGACGAACTCGAACTCGACTGGCTCAACGTGGTGGCCGTGGCCAAGGGACGGGCGCGCAAACCCGGTGCGGAGCGGCTGTTCATCCCTGGCGAGAAAACACCGATGCAGCTGGCGGCGGACTCGCCAGCGCTGCTGTTAATCCAGCAAATCCGGGACGAGGCGCATCGCTTCGCCATCAGCGGTCATCGTGCGCAGCGGTCCAGGGCCCGCAAGACGTCGCGGCTCGAACAGATTCCGGGTCTGGGCCCCAAGAAGCGCCGCGAGCTGTTGCGGCAGTTTGGCGGCCTGCAGGGCGTGCTTGGCGCCGGCATCGACGATCTCGCCAAGGTACGCGGAATCAGCCGCAACCTGGCAGAAACAATATACAATGACCTCCACTTGGACAGAAAAGACCAATAACACCAAGAGCGGTCCGTGAAAATAAACCTTGCGATTCTGCTGACGCTGTTCCGTATAGCGGCGATACCGGTCGTCGTCCTGCTGTTCTATAGCCCGCTGGAACATGCACGGCCCGTGGCTGCCATCATCTTCGGCATCGCCGCCTTCACCGACCTGCTGGACGGCTGGGTCGCCCGCCGATTCGGCCAGATGTCCAAATTCGGCGAATTCCTGGACCCGGTGGCCGACAAGCTCATGGTGGCGATCGTGCTGGTGATGCTCGTGCAGGACAACCCAAGCTGGTGGGTCGACATTATCGCGATGATCATCATCGGCCGGGAGATCACGATTTCGGCCCTGCGCGAGTGGATGGCGACGATCGGCGAGCGCGCCAACGTCAAGGTCGCGATGGCCGGCAAGGTCAAGACCGTGCTGCAGATGGTCGGCATCGGCTTCATGGTTTACCAGAACGAGTTCATGGGCCTGGACATCTACGGGATCGGCTTCAAGTTTCTTGTCGCCGCCGCCGTTATGACAATCTGGTCGATGTTCGTGTATTTGCGGGCGGCATGGCCATACATGCAGCTTGACAGCGAGGCGTAAGGGTCTAAAATCTCGGCCCTCCGCGGGAATAGCTCAGTTGGTAGAGCACAACCTTGCCAAGGTTGGGGTCGCGAGTTCGAGTCTCGTTTCCCGCTCCAGATCCCGAAAAGGGCCCCTCAGGGGCCCTTTTTTCGTTGTAGGGCCTGGTTTTGCGTCGGCGCCGCCCTGGACTATGCTTGGGTCAGGGGGTAGCGATGAACCAGCCAATTGCCCGATCCGTCCTGATTGCAGTGCTTCTCTTTGTGGCGTCCGCCTGCACGGTAATGGACATGGAGTCGCTGGAGAACGAGGACGAGGCATTCGGCCAGCCGAAGCCGATCTTCCCGGAATCCGAATTCAACAAAGGCCGCGAGGGTTGGGTGATGGTTGGCTACGAGGTCGCGCCCTCGGGTCTCGTTACGTACGTGGGCGTGCTGGACTCGAGCGGCAACGAGGCCTTCGAGCGAGCAGCCACGGATGCGCTGGCAAAATGGCGCTTCGCGCCCGGAGATGAGCGGCAGCAGACCGGCCTGATCAACTTCGAGTTCGACCAGACGATCGTGCGGTTATCACGGCGATTCACGAGCCTGAACAGGCGGGCCCACGAGTACATCGAGGCCGGGGACCTCGATGCGGCGGAAGAGACGCTCGGGAAGATCCGCAGCTACGATGACCTGGGCGTCTACGACCTGGCATATTCCTACCTGACCGAGGGACGCATTGCCGGTGCGCGTGGCGATCACGCGGGGCAATTGCGGCTGTTTCGCAAGGCCGTCCAGAACGACGGGCGCTGGCTGGACCGCAAACACTACCTGGCGGCCCTGCGCGCGATCGTGATCATGGAGATCGAGCAGCAGGATTATGCGTCTGCGGTTCGCGACTACGAGTTGCTTGCGGAGACGTCCGTGGGCCGGGACGTAGGCGGTGACCTCGCAGAACTCGTGCAGTCGATCGACGAGCAGCTGCAGGAAAAAGGCATCACTGCCGCACCCTACATGGCGTCGAATATCAGCGTGACGGTGGAGCGCTATCGGCTGACCGAACGCGATCCGATCAAGGAGCGGCCCTCCGACGCTGACCGCGGCGCGCACCCGCCCATGAAGCCACCCAGGAAATCCAACTAGAGCGCTGCGGCTGCTACCCGGGCGCTGTGCAGGCTGTTGATTGCGGCTTCGGTTTCGGTCCAGACAAAGACCAGGTCGTCCCCGGACAGCGCGATCTGGGGGAACGAGAACGCGGCGGCGTCGGGCGTTACGAGACGGGCAGGGCCCGGCGCACCGGCAGCCGAGTAGCGTCGCGCAAATACCGGGTGCGTTCCTGATTCGCCGGATTGCAGCCAGCTGACGGCTACGTCACCGTTGTCGAGAAGAGCGAGTCCGACACGACCCTGTGTGGCGCCCGCCGCAACTTCGATGGGTGCTGCGAAGGTCGCACCGCTGTCCGATGACATCGCGAGTTTCACCAAAGGGTGTCCGCCCGCACCCGTGAACCAGGCGACCGCGACGAACTCGCCAGCGGCGACGATGGCGGGGCCGTTGACCGGGCACCCGGGAATCTCCCAGTTGTCCGCGGCTATCGGCCGGCCAGGCGTCCACCGGCCGTCAATACGGCGCGTCACCGAGATGTCGCGGATTTCGTCCGGGCTGCGATCCCGGTAAACAGCGACCGCGCCCGAAGACGCGATGGCTATGTCGGTCTGGCAGCAGTCGCAGATGAGTTCATCGACCAGCTGCTCGTCCTGAAGTGTGGAGTCGCCGCCGATCGTCGCGGCGCGCAGGGTCATGCCGGTGTCGGCCGGATCCCCGGTTTTCTCATTGCCCGTCTTGCGCCCGTCGAGCCAGATCAGTCCGGTCCCGGACTCGTCGGCGAACATCGACACGAAGCCGTGTTCGGTCGGCGTGCCGTCGTCGTGCGGTCGCAGGGGCTCGGACCAGGTCCCGCCGCCGTCAGCGGACTGCACGAATACGACATCGTAGGAATAGGTGAGGTCCGCCGACATTTCGAGCCAGTGAGCCGCGAGCGTGTTCTCGCCCATGGGCTGGACCGACGGCATGTCTGCCCAGTTCACGAACATGTCCACATTTTCGACGATTGTCTGCGGCTCGGACCATTGGCCGTCGGACCAGCGGGAATAGTGCAGTGCGGCGCCCGAGTCGTCTGCTTCCATCCAACTCAGGATCAGGCCCTGCTGCAATGACCCGGAAATCCTCGGGCCCTTGGCGCCGGCGGCCGAGGGTACGGCAACGCTGGTGGGCTCGAAGGGCGGCGGCGATTCGGCGCATGCGCTGAGCATCGCTATCGCGGAAAGGGCGGATAAGCGCCTTGGAAAATGCATATCCCCATTATCGGGGAATTGTGGGTATACTGCACCGCCTGCAACACCCGAGGCTAGGTGGCAGAGTGGTTATGCAGCGGCCTGCAAAGCCGTGGACGCCGGTTCGATTCCGACCCTAGCCTCCATTTCTTTTCTCGCGTCATGCCCGGGTGGCGGAACTGGTAGACGCTACGGACTTAAAATCCGTTGTCCGCAAGGACGTGTGGGTTCGAGTCCCACCCTGGGCACCATCGATCGCAGCACCGCAGAGTGCCCGTTGTTATAGTACGCACATGGCCTCGCGACATCTTTGCCTGCTGCTGCTCATCTGTCTCGCGCCTGCCGCCGCGCAGGAAACCGACGAGCTGCTCGGCACCTGGACTTTCGATGTCGACGGTCTCGAACCGCATCCGCAATGCGGCGAATCCGTGCAAAGCGGTACGCTCCAGGTCGAACGCAAAGTGACGGCGCGCGCCTACCGCGGTCGAATTCGCATGGAAGATTCTTACGAGAAATGCCAGGGCACGCAGACCAGCGAAAGCATGGTCACGGTGCGCGCCAAGGATGACGATCTCGTGACGATCGACTACGACGAAGAGGGCTTCGAAAAGGAGAGACTGCGGCTCAAGGACGGCACGATGACGGGCAGTCGCAGCAAGG
>JASJBB010000102.1 GCA_030066735.1 Woeseiaceae bacterium
GCAGCGCGGCGTCGGGCATCATGTTGAGAAACCCGACGTGCAGTTCGCGGATGTCCTGGTGTTCCGCGCGATCGAGCGACAATACGACGTGCCCGTCCCGGCTCAGGATGTCGAAGGTGGGCAGGTTGTTGTGGGCGACCAGTGGCATGCCCGAGAATGATCGCACAAAAAAAAGCCCGCCGGATGGCGGGCTTTTTGATCCGGATGCCTGTGAGGATCAGGGGGTGGACATGCCGTCCCCGATCATCTTCTCCAGGCCGTCGCGCAGGATCTGGCCCCAGCGCCGGCCGAGGCGGCGGACCTCGGCGCGATTTCGCGGTGGCGTGGATTCCTGCGCCGTGAAGTTCTGCGCCGCGCGGCGGTTGACCGCCCGTACCAGCACGGTGTTGCTGATCGAGTCCCGGATCTCGAGCACGAGCGTGGCTTCGCCCACCCTGTCGATGAAAATTCGGCTGCGGCCAACGGTGTCCGGGGGTACGCGCGACACGACATCGAGAAGCCCGATGTGAACGTCGACGACATTCGGGCCGCTTTCGTCGGTGACTTCGAAGACCGTGCTGCGCCGGATCTCCTCCATGAACGCGCCGCTGATCTCCTCTTCAAACAGTGCGCGTGTGGCCGCGTCGAGCTGGAATTCGGTCTGGCTGGAACGCGCGCGTCCCGTGCCGACACCGGCACGTCCGCTGTACGGGCCGTCCACATTGCGATACTCGACGCCCAGGCTCTTGAAGCGCACCCCGGTTACGCCGCTCAGGTCGATGTCTTTGCGCGCCCAGACCGCATCCATGATGGTGCGGTTCACGCGGGTCAGCCCGTCATGGGTGACATCTTCGGGGTCGGTCGAAAACTCGGGTGTCGATGAACACCCGGCAGCGATTGATACAGCCGCCAGCGCGGCAAGGATCTTGGTTTTCACGTTAATTTCCCTCGATGGAAATTCTTCTATTGTCTCAATATGGTAGCCCAGCCGCCGGGACGGTCCAACGTCAGCTCGGCAACAACTTGTAACAGCGCTACCGCGCGTGAGTTTCGACCCAATGCACGATGCGTCGTTCCTGCACGGCATAGAACGGGTTGTGCCGCAGCCGCAGCAGCCAGTTGCTCGACAGTCTCAGCAGCCCGCGCTCGCCGCGAATGTCGAGTTGCCCGAGGTACAACTGGCCCGGATCCTCAGGGCGGATGGCGCCGTAAAGCGGATCGTCGGGCGGAAACGGCAAGGCGACGTGCGACAACGAGATTACGCCGCGCGGCCACGACAGCTCGAGCGGCCGCGTCGCGGCGAAACCCTCTGAAAAGGGCGGCTTGTAGTGTTCGACCATGGCGATGCTCGACGCGTTCTCGTTGGCGATCAGGCGCAGGCCGAAAGGCAGGGTCGCGTCGCCTACCAGCCGGTTCGTGAACGGGCCGGGGTCTGTAACCAGGATCGGTGACGCGATCGCGCTGCGATTGATGTCGAACAGCACGAGCTCGTTGCCGTTATCCGGCAGCCGGGCGAGCAGGCGATCGACCACGGCGCTGGTCGAGACCGTGGCGTCAACGGCCGACTTGAAGACGAGGACGGGTGGCAGCTCCGCCGCACGGCCGGACGATTCCAGCCGGCCCACCAGCCTGCTCACATGGCGGGTCAGCTTGTGTACCTGCGAACCCGCGTTGGTCGGAAAGGAGTTGTACTTGTAGGGGTCGAATTCGGGCGTCGTCTGCGACCAGCCGAGGCGCCCGAATCCCGGGATGCGACCCAGCGTGGCGCCAGCGCCCGCCAGGGCTGCAGCCCTCGTGACTCCGATCGCGGGCGACACCAGGATCAGGCTGGCGGGAGTAACGGCCTCGCCGTCGTCGAGCGCCGCGATGGCAAGGTCCAGCGCCAGGGCCGCGCCCGTCGAGTAGCCGGCCACGTGAATCGGCCGGTCGCCGACCGTGTCTGCGAGGTGATCCATCGCCAGCCGGGCAGCCGCGGCCCAATCCTGCCAGCGGGACTTTTTGAGCGCGGCCGGCACCGTGCCGTGGCCGGGCAGCCGCAGGCCGACGACGTGAAAACCGAGTTCGTGCAGCTTCGCGCCGGTCGCTCGAAGGCTGTATGGGGAATCGGTCAGGCCGTGCAGCAGGAGGACGCCGCCGCGCGGGTTGTCGACCGGCAGCTCGAACGTGCGGTTGTAGTCGGGTTGTCGCGTGCGCGGGTCCGAGACGCTGCCGCTGGAGTAACGGTTCAGCGCATGCGCCTCCCCGGTCGGTACTTCCGAGTACACCTGGTCATACAGCTCCTCGAACAGGCGCTGTTCCAGCGCCAGGTAGTCGGCGAGGCTCGTAATCTCGTCGGCGTTGCGGGCCGTGTACTCCGCCTGCAGCCGCGCCTTGTGCCAGGGTTCGAGCGGCTGGCCGCCGCAGGCGACGATGCACAATGCTGCGAGCACGGCCGGGATGGCCAGCCAGCGCCAGGTCAGAAAGCGTCCGAAGTTGAAAGCCATGTCAGCGTCCCCGCGTAAGTACCCAGTATTCCGTGCCGTTCGGCGCCCGCACGCGGTAGACCAGTCGATTGCGGGGCGCGCGGTCGCGCGAGATCAGCCGCAGGAACAGGTCGTCATAGTATTCCGGCGTTTCGAGGCTGAAATTGTGAAAGTTGCGCGTTCGATTCACGGGCGTAACGTCCACCAGCATGATCGTCTCGTCGCCGGGTTCGATGATGCCGAGGATCATCTCGGCCTCGTCGAGCATGTCGGGGCTCAGCGTGCTCTCGCCGGCGCGTTTTTCCCGGTTGACCAACCGGCTCATCAGCAGGGCGCGGTCGTTTGAAGACACGTAGACGATCAGATCGTCGGCAAATGCGTTTATCTCGTCGCGGAAGCGTTGATTGAACTCGGCATGATCCACGTCAGGCGCTGTCAGCACCACGTGGGCGAGTTCGTGACTGTCATCGCGCCAGGCCGGCTCGGAGTAGAGTTCGTTGAAGGCATGCACCACGACCTCGCCGCCCATGCTGTTGGCGAGGATCGAGAGGTTATCCGGCGCGACCTCACTGACGATCAGTTGCAGCGCGTTGGCAAAATCCTGTCCCGACGCTTGCGCTACGGACCTGGCAGCCCGATAGCCGCGCAGCGATGAGCCCTGGTTACCCGGCCAGTCAAAGACCAGCACAGGCGTGTCGATGTCGAGAACTGACGCGATGAACGCGGTTTTGCGCAGCGCCGACGGAAAGCGCTCGCGAAATCCGTGGATGACGACAAGGAGAGACCGGTGCGTGGAATCGTCGACCATCGCGCGCAGATTCTCGACAAACTGGTCCGCTGCCAGCTCCTGTGCGGCATTTAGCCGGATCTGCTCGTTCTGGAACCAGTCCGTCGGATTGATCAGCATGCCGAGGCCGAGCGTAGGTTGTAGCGCCGCGTCGAAACTGCCGGCCGTCAGGTCGCCAATACGAGTCGAAGTGGCCCGATCCTCGAGCCCCTCGTCGCCCTCTTCAAACGCTCGGTTGGTGATGAAGAAATGGCGGTACTCGCCCTCGTTGCCCGTCTGCGACACGGCCGTGCGCCGGAACAGGAAGGTCTCCGCGTGACGAATCGCCGCATTGGTCGACTTGAAATAGAACCAGTAGAACCAGCCCCCGAAAATTACGAGGAATATTAGTAATCCGATCACCAGTCGCTTGCGAGTCATCACACGGACTGTAACGCAGGTACAGGACTCGCGCATTGATACAATTTTGTGTGCCAACAGGCATGGAATGGGGGTAGTATCAGGCGAACAAGAATGATTCTATGCTCCGGAGACAACCAATGAATCAGATCCCCGCTGGCGGCATACGCGCTGCTGTCGTTCTGTCCGCCGCTATGTTCATTTCGGCCTGTTCGAGCGGCCCGAATATCGTCACGAACTCTGCGCCCGGCTTCGACATCGTGGGTTACCAGACATTCAGTTTCCTGCGGCCGCTGTCGACCGACAATGGCAACGTGCGCACGATTCTGAGTAACGAACTCATCGAGCCGGCCAGGCGTGAGCTGGAGTTCGCCGGCCTGCGGCATGTCGAGACGGGCGGCGACCTGCTCGTAAATTTCGTCGTCTCCACCCGCGAGACGCTCCAGACCCGGCCGAGTTCGGGCGCGTCGATCCACCACGGTCGCGGCCGCTACGGCACCTGGGGTGGCTACAGCATGTCGATGTCGACGACTGAGGTCGTTCAGCGCACCGAGGGCACGGTCGGTATCGACATCATCGATGCGCAGCGCCGTGAGCTGGTCTGGGAAGGCGCCGCGAGCGGTCGGGTCACCGACCAGACGCGGCGGAACCGGGCGGCGGCGCTCGACGGTGCAATCACCGAAATTCTCGCGCGGTTCCCGTAACCCGCGCACCACAAAGATAAGGACCAACCATGAGAAAGATCAGCGTATTCCTCGTGACTCTGTTGGCGACGGGCTCGCTATTGGCAGATACGCTCGAGCTGGCCGACGGCCGCCTGCTCGAGGGCGACTTCGTCGGCAGCAGCAATGGCATCATCATGTTCGACACGGGCGAGGGCATCGAGGCGTTCCCCGAGGCCGAGGTTGTCGGGATGTGGTTCTCGAGCGGCGTCGCGACGCGCGAAGCCGAGTCTGGCCAGGCCGGCCCGGCGCCGACCGTCAGCGTTCCCGCCGGCACGCGCCTTGTCGTGCGCATGTCCGACTCGGTGGATTCGAGCCGGCATCGAACCGGTCACCGCTTCCGCGGTCAACTGGAGAGTGCTGTTGTTGTCGACGGCGTGACGGTGCTGCCGCGGGGCTCGACCGTTCACGGCCAGATCATGAGCGCACAGCAGTCCGGTCGCGCGGTAGGCTCGTCGTCGCTGTCACTGGCGTTCACCGATGTGATGATTGACGATGTCCTGCACCCGATATCGACCGAGGGCCTCAACGCGCGAACCAGCGGCGAAGGCGGTCGCACGGTCGGCCGCACCGCGAGAGCGGCGGCGATTGGCGGCCTGATAGACGGTCGCTCCGGAGCTCGCACGGGCGCGAAGGTCGGCGCCGGTGCGTCGATTCTGACCAGGGGCGCCAGCATCAACGTGCCGCGCGGCACCATTATCGAGACGTCGCTGAGAGTGGCGCTCGTCCTGCCGATGTAAGGAGCGATCAATGCGCTACCGACTGGCAGGTTTCGCGTCCGTACTGGCGCTGATTGCGCTGCCGGGCTTGTCGGCGGCGCAGCAACCGGGCGAGTGGCTCGTGGCGCCGTACTTGTGGGCAACGGACGTCGGCTGGGACGTGTCAGCCCGCGGCGACGGCGGGGTCGCGTTCAACGACCTAGTCGACAAGATTGACGGCGCCGGCCTGATCCGGATCGAGTACGCGCGTAACAAGATCGGTTTCACGTTCGACTACATCGGGATGGGCCTGTCGGACAGCCGGCGGTTTTCGACGCCCGGGCCAGCGCCCGTCGATATTACGGTGCGCGCCAATGTCGACATGACCGTGTTCGAAAGCGGCGCATTCTACCGGCCGTCCGCCACCGACAACGGCATCGACATCATCGGCGGCATTCGCTACACGAACGTCGATTCCTACCTGATTCTGACGCCGGGCAATACGCAGCCGCAGCGCTTCGATTCGGGTGACAGTTTCACGGATATCTACCTGGGGGCCCGTTACTTGCATCGCATCAACGAGGCCTGGGATGTCCTGGTGCGCGGCGACTACGGCTTCGTCGGTTCCGACGGCGCACTGAACCTGGCGGCGGGCGTCGGCTGGCGCTCGCGCGGCGGCTTCGGCATGGCGCTCGTCTACCGCCATCTCGCGTTCGAGTTCGACGAACGCGTCGACGGTGAGCCGGTGACGTCCGAGTTCGATTTCACGGGGCCTGCGCTCGGCTTCCTTTTCCGTTTCTGACACAGCAGCTCACAAGAGAGGATTCAGCCATGAACAACAAACTGATTGCGAGTGCCCTGGTTGCCGGAGCGGCCGGCTTGCTGACTGTTGCCGTGTTCGCGGCCGGAGGCGCGGGCGGCGAAATCCAGAAGGTCGACCCCAGCGTGCACTTCCACCCCAAGGGCAAGCCGCCCTCGGAGCACACGCTCAAGATCCTCAACGAGGCGCGCGAGACGATGCCGTTCGATGACACGCGTGACTTTGACGAGGCCCGCAAAGGGTTTATCGCGCCGCTGAATTCCAAGATCGTCATGGCCGATGCCGGTCATGTGGCTTGGGATGTCGAGCGCTATGAGTTCCTGGCAGCCGAGGAAGGCTGGCCGTCGATTCACCCGTCAACGCAGCGCCAGGGCCACCTGAACCAGATTACGGGTCTCCATGAGGTGACCGACGGCATCTACCAGGTGCGCGGCCTCGACCTCGCCAACATCACGTTCGTCCGCGGCGCCGAAGGCTGGATCGTTTTCGACCCGCTGACTGCGCTCGAGACTGCGCGCGCGGGCCTCGAACTGATCAACCAGGTGATCGAGGATCTGCCGGTTACGGCTGTCATCCTCTCGCACTCGCACGGTGACCATTTCGGCGGCATCCGTGGTGTCGTCGACCCGGAACGCCTGGCTGCCGGGCAGGTCGAAATCATCGCGCCGCGCGCATTCATGCAGCATGCGGTATCCGAGAATGTTTATGCCGGCAACGCTATGAACCGGCGGCTGTTCTACCAATACGGCGTGTTGCTGCCCGCCAGCCCGTTCGGCCATGCGGGCCAGGGGCTGATGCAGAACGTCGCGGCTGGCAACTTCGGCCTGTTGCCACCAACGCGAATCGTTGACGAGTACCTCGAGGAATTCGAGGTCGACGGTGTGCGCATGATTTTTCAGAACACGCCGGGCACCGAAGCGCCGTCCGAAATGAACACCTATCTGCCGGACAAGAAAGCGCTGTGGATGGCCGAGAACGTCACCAGCACGATTCATAACATTTACACCTTGCGCGGCGCGCAGGTGCGCGACGCGCTGGGCTGGTCCAAGTTCATTTCTCGCGCTCTGTACCTGTTCGGCCAGGAAGCCGAGGTGATGTTCGCCTCGCACCACTGGCCGCGCTGGGGCAACGACCGCATCCAGGAAGTGCTCAAGGGCCAACGCGATGCCTATGCGCACCTCAATAACCAGGTGCTGCACTACGCGAACCAGGGCGTAACGATCAGCCAGATTCACAACGTCTATCGCGTACCGAAGAGCCTGGAGAATTCCTGGTACGCACGTGGCTACCACGGCTCGCCCGAGCACAATAGCCGCGCCGTCATCAATCGGTTTCTCGGCTACTGGGATGCAAACCCGACGACGCTGATCCCGCTGAGCCCCGAGGACTCGGCGCCGCTGTACGTCGAGATGATGGGCGGCTCGGACGCGATTATAGAGCGCGGCAGGGAATTGCATGACGAGGGCAAGTACTTCTACGCCCAGGAAATCCTCGACAAGCTGGTCTGGGCCGAACCCGACAACCAGGAAGCAAAAGACCTGCTCGCTGATGTCTGGGAGCAGATCGGCTACCAGCAGGAGAACCCGGGTCTCAGGAACAGCTTCCTGGCAGGCGCTTTCGAACTGCGGTCGGGCATTCCAGCGGGTGAATCGCCCGACACGTCAGGTCCTGACATGATCGGCGCGATGTCGACCGAGCTGTTTCTCGACTTTATCGGCATTCGCATGGACAGCAAACAGGCCGAGGACCTCGGCCCGTACACGATCAACCTGATCACGCCCGATAATGGCGAGAAGTTCGCGGTCGAGTTGTCGAACGCGACGTTTACCAATGTCGAAGGCTTCCTGCACGACGATCCGGATCTGGCAATCACAATCGATCGCTCGGACCTCGAGAACATCATGATGGGCGTCAAGAGTTTTGCGGCGTCGATCGAGGACGGCACGGCGCAGGCCGAGGGCAACGTCGACATCCTCGCCGAGATTGCTGAAACGCTTGTCACCTTCGAGATCGGCTTCGAAATCCTGCCGGGCACGGCGGGACCAGCGGGAGAAGTCGACCTGAACCCGTACGAGTTCGAGAGCGACGACATCTGGGTCAGCGGTGAGTAAATTCAGGTGAGATTCGCACCACAAAAAACGGCCCCGTTCGGGGCCGTTTTTTGTCTGCTGCTGGCAAACCTGCCAGCAGCGTCGCAGGAAGTGGCGGAGATCCCGTTCTGGCACCAGCCGCCGGGGACGGCGGGCCTGGGTGGCGGCCTGCGTTTCGGGCAGGACCCGTACCTCGCGGCCGACAACGACGACCAGCGTAACTTCGACCTGGTCCCGTTGTACCTGTACGAAGGCAAGTACCTGTTCGCGCGCGGCGCCTCGGGCGGCATCCACATCGTCGACAATGACACGTACGAATTCAATGTCATGGCGCGTTACCGCTTCCAGCAGCTCGATCCCGACCGCAATGAATTCTACGACGGCCTCGAAAAGCGCCGCCAGACGCTCGACGCCGGCGTCGAGTTTCGCATGAGCAAGGCCTGGGGCGAGCTGGCGCTCAACTGGCTCACCGATACGCTGGGCCGCCATAAAGGCCAGCAAGCCCAGGTAACCTATCGATACCGTTTCGAGACCGGTCGCTGGTCGATCTCGCCGTTTCTTACCTGGACGTACCAGGATAAAAAGCTGACCGACTACTACTTCGGCGTCAGCGAGGCCGAGGCAACCGCCGAACGGCCGCAGTACTCGGTCGGGTCATCGCAATGGAATACCTTCGGCCTCAACACGGCCTGGCATTTCTCGGACCGCATCGTCTTTTTCGCCAACGTCGCGTTCGCCGGCGCGGACTCCGACGTCTGGGACAGTCCGCTCGTCGAAGAGTCCAACATGTCGCAGCTTTTTGTCGGCGGCACCTACACGTTCGGCAATGCGCGCAAACCGTCCGACATCAACGACCCGCTGCGCAAGGGCGAGTGGGCCTGGCGCGTGAACTACGGCTACCAGGCATCGGGCAACATCGTCAGTGAGATCGACCAGGGCGATTTCTCCAAGAGCGAACTCGCCGACACGCGAATCGGCGGCCTGACGGCGATGAAGTTGCTGCACGACGGTTCGCGCGTGGACTTCCAGGGGCGGTTTGCCCTGATGCGGCATTTCGAAAGCAAAGAGGGCAATGGCGAATTCTTCAGCTACAACGCCTATATCATGGCGATGGGCAGGGGCTACTCGGGCTGGACGGGCGAGGAATGGTTTCGCTGGGGCTTCGGCTTCGGCATGTCTTACGCCGAGACCGTGCCGATAGAAGAGCAGCGCAAGCAGGCGAGCCGCGGCGAGAACACGGCGCATTTCATCAACTACCTCGAGATGATGGTCGACTTTCCGCTGCGCCGGGCCTCAAAGGCAAAGTGGCTACAGGATTGCTACGCGGGCCTGACCATCGTGCATCGCTCGGGTATCTTCGGTACCTCGGATCTGCTCGGCGACGTGTCCGGCGGCAGCGACTGGATTACGGCCCACCTGGAGTGCGTGCGATGATAAAAACAGTGGTGATCGTTCTGCTGTTATCGTGCGCGGGCATCGCGAGCGCCGAGTGGCAGGCCGACCCGGCCAACAAGAAACAGGTCGCGTCGGCGAACGCGATCGCACAGATCAAGGAACGCCTTCCGCGCTCACAGCCATTTTTCGACGAAGCCTACGGCATGGCCGTTTACCCCGCAGTCACGCGCCTCGGCTTCGGCTTCGGCGGCGCCACGGGCAAGGGTTTCGTGATCGAGAGCGACACGATCATCGGCACGTCGCGGTTCTCGCAATTTACCTCGGGCATCCAGGCCGGCGTGCGCAATTTCAGCATGGTGGTGTTGTTCAAGGACAAGGACGCGCTGGACGCATTCACGAAGGGCAAGCTGCAGTTCCTGGGCCAGGCCGGCCTCGCGGCGGGCACCAAGGGCATCGCCGGGACACCGGCCTTCAATGACGGCGTGGCGATCTTCACGGTGACCCGGTGGGGACTGATGGGCGAGTTCACGGTGTCGGGCGCCAAGTTCTCATACCGGCCGATGCCGGGATCGAAGGTCGAAGAATGACACGGCTGCTGCCGGTACTGGTGCTGCTTGCGCCCCTCACCGGATGGGGTCAGGACGACTCCGATATGCACCCCTACCTGGAAGGCAAGTACTTCGCCTCGGTCGGTATGTTCAGATCCGACCAGGACATGAAGCTCGGCCTGGACGCCTCGATCGATATCGTGGACCCGGGTCCGGCGCCCTACATCGATTTCTCCGAGACGTTCGGGTTTCGCAATTCCGACGAGACGTTCTCGGCCGAGATTGGCTGGCGCTTCGGCAGGAAATGGCAGCTGCGCGGACAGTACTTCAGAATCGACAACGATTCGCGGGTGACCCTGGAGCAGGACATCGAATGGGGCGACGTCGAATACAATACCGGCACATCGGTTGGCGCCGGCACGGACATGCAGGTCTCGCGCTTCTTTTTCGGTCGTACGTTTCGTTCCAGCAATTCTCGCGAATTCGGACTGGGTCTTGGGGGGCACGTCCTTGACCTCGAAGCTTACATCGACGGCAACGCAACGGTTGATGGCGCTGACGTTGGTTATCGCAAGGAGCGGGCCAGTATCGCGCAGCCACTACCGAATTTCGGCGCCTGGTACGTGCACGCGTTCGACTCGAACTGGGCCGGCACCCTGCGATTCGACTGGCTATCGGCTGATGTCGGCAAATACGATGGCCGCATTATCAATGCCGCTGCGTCCATCGGCTATGCGATCGGCGATCATTTCGGCCTGTCGCTCGCCTATAACTACTTCGAGGTATCGGTCGACGTGGACGATGGCGACTGGCAGGGTCGCGTCAGGCTGGTTTTCGACGGACCGTATGTCGCGCTGACAGGCTACTGGTAGCCAGTCGCCAATCAGGGCAGCGGAATCGCCTCTTCTTTCGGTACTGCATAGCCGCGCTGAAAGGCCGGCCGCTCGGCGAGCTGCAAGTACCAGCGGCGCACGTTCGGAAAGTCATCCAGGTCGATGTGCTGGTAATCGTAGCGCGATGCCCAGGTCCAGATCGCGATATCCGCCACCGACAGTTCGTCCGCAACGAACTCGCGGCCTGCAAGTCGCTCGTCCAGCACCCGGTACAGTCGCAGGGCTTCGCCGTGATACCGTTTCTCCGCGTACTCCGACTTGCCGCGATTGAACGTGAGGAAGTGGTGCGCCTGGCCCAGCTGCGGCCCGAAATTGCCCATCTGCCACATGAGCCATTCCACGACGCGCCAGTATGCCGGGGTTCCGTTTGTCGGCAGCAGCTTGCCGGCTTTCCCGGCCAGGTACAGCAGGATCGCCCCCGATTCGAACAGCGTGAAGTCGCCGTCGACGATCGCCGGAATCTTGTTGTTGGGGCTGATCCTGAGGAAGTCCGGTTCGAACTGCTCGTCCTTCCCGATGTCGACCGGGCGGACTTCGTAAGCAAGCTCGAGTTCTTCGAGGGCGATCGAAACCTTGCGCCCGTTGGGCGTGCTCCACGTGTACAGAGTGATCATTGGAACAGCCTGTTGCGTCTTGCGTATTGCCAACTCAATAGCGCGAAAATGACGAACACTCCGCCATAGACGGGCAGGAAGGCGCCACCCAGAATCTCGCGCGGCGTTTTCGCCCAGAACAGGGCGAAAAACGCGTGGCAGGTGACGAGTACGCCGAACCAGAACAGCAGGTTTTTCGCGAAGGCGTTATCGCGGTAACCGAATCTCGCCAGGTTGGCGAACAGGATGGTGACTGCAAGCAGCATCGTCGGGATGACGAAGTGCTTGCCGATGATGAAGGTCTGCAGCACGCCGGCAAGGCCCGCTGCCGCGACGATCGCGGCGACGGTGTCGAGCGAATACTGCAAAGAGAACCACTTGGTCATTCAATCACTCCGCGGGCCGCTTCAGTTGCGCCGATAGACGAGCTTTCTCTCGTTAACGTCGTCGCCGTTTCGAAAGACGATGTAAGCGATCATGTTGTCGTCATCGACCCGATAAAAGCTGATGCCTGAAAAATGCACGGCGTCGTCATCAGACATGACGTAGCGGAAGTCGATGTAGTCTGCTTTTTCTTCCCAGGCTGTGAAGTCCGGGTTGAAGTGCTTCACTTTGAGGCTCAGGCTGCCTTCCTCTTCGACCAGCAGCAGCAGTTCGTAAAACGACACGGTGTCGCCGTCCAGCAGTTTGAAGAAGCCCACCATCGATCCGGCCGACTGCGGGTTCCAGTGCGATTCGAACGACGCGCCGAACGCCTCGCCCGACCAGTTGCCCACCATCCAGGCCACGTCGTCGAGCGTTGCCGCGGGGCGATTGTCAGGAGTGTCGAGCCGGTAGGTGTGTTCCGTGAGCTGCGTCTGCGCGGCCGCGGACTGCGCCAACACGACGAGCAGGGCGAAAGTACCGATGTGCTTCATGAGCGTTCCTCCAGACCAAGTATGGCACGGGCTTCGGCGGTGCTGGCCGGGTGACGGCCGTACTCGTCGCACAGCTCGGCGGCGCGCGAGACGAGCGCAGCGTTTGACGGCGCCAGCGTATTTTCATCGAGACGCACATTGTCCTCGAGCCCGGTGCGCATGTGCCCGCCCAGTTCCAGGCACCAGCGGTTGACGTCGTACTGCGCCCTGCCGATGCCGGCCGCCACCCAGGTGGCGTCGGGCAGCAGCTCCCGCAGTTTGTCGAGCTCGAACTCCAGGATGTCGCGGTGCGCAGGCAAGGCATTCTTCACGCCGAGCACAAACTGCACGTGCAGGGGACTTTTCAACAGGCCCCGGGCGGCCATGTCCGCGGCGCGAAAGAGCATCGCCAGGTCGAAGACCTCGATCTCGGGCTTGATGTTGTGCTCGAGCATGGCGCTGGCGAGTTCCTCGATCAGTTCGTTCGAATTCGCGTACACCGAAACAGGGAAGTTGCACGAACCCGTTGCGAGCGAGGCCATGTCGGGTTCAAAGTGCAGCATCGAGCCGCGCTCGGCACCAGTGCCCGAGCGGCCGCCCGTGGAGAATTGCACGATGATGCCGGGGCAGTGTTTGCGAATGGCCTCCTGGAACTCGGCAAACTTCTCGGGGACCGTGCCCGGCGAGCCGTCGTCATGCCGCGAATGATAATGCACCAGCGCTGCGCCGGCCTCGAACGCCTCGTGGGTCGATTCGATCTGCTCGGCAACCGACTCCGGTACGGCCGGGTTGTCGCTCTTGCGCGCGACGGACCCCGTGATGGCCACCGTGATGATGCATGGCTCTGACATG
>JASJBB010000103.1 GCA_030066735.1 Woeseiaceae bacterium
CCGTTCCTCGACCCGTCCACGATGTTCGATGACGTTCTCGCCGAGGTGCCGCATCATCTCGAGTCGCAGCGGCGGCGCATGATCAAGGTCGAGGGCGTCAACGGCGGAGGCTCGAAGTCATGAGCCAGATGAACATGATCGAGTCCATCCGCTCGGCGCTCGATGTCATGATGGACAGGGATCCGACGGTCGTCATGATGGGCGAGGATATCGGTCACTTCGGTGGCGTGTTTCGCTGCACTGACGGGCTGCAGCGCAAGTACGGCGACCACCGCGTCATCGACGCGCCGATCGCCGAAGGCGGCATCATCGGCGCCGCCATCGGCATGGGCCTCAACGGCCTGCGTCCCGTACCCGAGATTCAGTTCGCCGACTACATCTACCCCGGTTTCGACCAGATCGTCAGCGAGCTTGCGCGCATTCGCTACCGCTCCTGCGGCGAGTTCTTTTCGCCGGTCACCATTCGCACACCCTGCGGAGGCGGTATTCGCGGCGGCCAGACGCACTCGCAGAGCCCCGAGGCTATCTTCGCGCACGTCAGCGGCATCGTCACGGTCATGCCGTCGAACCCATACGATGCCAAGGGCCTGCTCATCAGCTCGATCGAGTCCGACGACCCTGTGGTGTTCTTCGAGCCGAAACGCATTTACAACGGGCCGTTCGACGGCGATCCGGACAAGCCGGCCAAGTCCTGGGCCGCCCATCCCAAGGGCGAGGTGCCCGAGGGCCACTACACGGTGCCACTCGGTAAAGCCGAAGTGGTTCGTGAGGGCGCAGAGCTGACCATCATCACGTACGGCACGCTGGTCCACGTGGCGGCAGCCGCGGTCGAGGAGACCGGCGTGGATTGCGAGATCATCGACATTCGCACCATCGCGCCGCTGGACGTGGACACGATCACCGCCTCGGTCAACAAGACCGGCCGTTGCGTCATTGCCCACGAGGCGACGCGCTTCGGCGGCTTTGGCGCAGAGATCGCGGCGCGCATCCAGAAAGACTGCTTCTACAACCTCGAGGCGCCGATTCGCCGCATCGCTGGTTGGGATACGCCGTATCCGCACGCGTTCGAGTGGCAGTACTTCCCGGGCAAGAAACGCCTCGTAGCCGGCATCCGCAACATGATGGAGATCGAATGAGCGAGTACGTATTCAAGCTGCCGGACCTTGGGGAAGGCACGGTCGAGTCGGAGATCGGCGAGTGGTTCATCAAGGTCGGCGATGACGTCAAGGAAGAAGACGTCGTCGGCACGATGATGACCGACAAGGCGGCCGTCGAGCTCTCTTCTCCCGTTTCGGGCCGGGTCGTCAAGCTGGCCGGCGAACCCGGGGATGTGGTTCCGGTGGGAGCCGCGCTCGTGGTGTTCGAGACCGATCAGGCAGCGGCGGCGGTTGCTGAGCCCGAACCTGCTCCGGCAGCGCCGGAACCCGCGCCGACCAGTGTTGCCGAGCCCACTCCCGTGGCCGCCGCGGCGGCGAAGCGTGGCCGCGTCATGACCTCGCCCGCCATCCGGCACGCCGCAAAACAGGCCGGCATCGACCTGCACGCCATCCAGGGCACCGGTCCGGGCGGGCGCGTCACGCGCAAGGACTTTGACGCTCATGTGGCAGGGGCGCCTGTAGCGGCTGATCGCCCGTTGGGGCAGGCACCGACGGCGGCGCCGGTATCGCGTCCGGACACGCAGGAGATCAAGGTTATCGGCTTGCGCCGCATCATCGCCGAACGCATGGCGCAGGCGACGCAGGAGATTCCGCATTTCACGTATGTCGAGGAGATCGACATCACCGAGCTCGAGTCGCTGCGCAAGCACCTCAACAGCAGGAAGGACGACCCGTCGCAGCGGCTGACGCTGTTGCCGTTCCTCGGGCTTGCCCTCATCCGCGCGCTGCGCGAGTTCCCGCAGTGCAACTCGACCTATGACAAGGACCGCAACGTGCTCGTCCAGCACGGTCCGGTGCACCTGGGTATCGCAACGCAGACGAACGACGGCCTCAAAGTGCCCGTCGTCCGGGATGCCGACACGCTGTCGATCGACGGCCTTGCCGCCGGCATCCGGCGCGTATCCGAAGCCGCGCGCAACAATACGATCACCCGCGGGGAACTGTCGGGATCGACAATCACGATAACGAGCCTCGGCAAGCTGGGCGGCATCGTATCGACCCCGGTCATTAACCAGCCCGAGGTTGGTATCGTCGGCGTCAATCGCGCCGTCGAGCGCCCGGTCGTCATGAACGGCCAGGTCGACGTGCGGCTGATGATGAACCTGTCATCGTCGTTCGATCACCGCTTCGTCGACGGCTACGATGCGGCCGCCATGATCCAGCGCATCAGGGAGATGCTGGAACACCCGGCGCTGATCTTCCTTCCCGCGTAAGGAACTTGCTCGTATCGCCATCGAGGAATGCCTGCACCGGGCAGAGTGAATCGAGCCTGAGTTCCGACGTGTCGCGCAACTGCAGGTGCGCGTATTTTTCGCGCAGTACCTCTTCGTTGACGATCGTATAAAGATCGGGCCGCTCCCAGTACTTCGGGCACATCTCGACAAACGTGTCGTGCATGTGCCGGTAAAGCGCGGCGTCGTAGTGATTGATGTTCAGCGCCTCGTCCCAATACTCGTTGACGTGGTCCGCCCAGTCGAACTTGCGTTGAATGATCCAGCCGTCGTCGTCCCAGCGCAGGATAGCCGGCTTGCCCGGCACGATGTCATCCTCGAACAGGCTGCGGTAGAACCGGTGACCTTCGTAGTTGGCCACGAGGTCAGCGTTGGAATAGATGCCGTTCGACAGCTGCCCGAAGAGCGCCCGTTCCGTGAAGGCCGACTGCTCGGCCGCCTCTTCCTCCGATCCGTAGCGCAGGTAGCGCCTGTAGTACTTGCGGCCCTGGGAAATGAAATGACCGATCTTGTCCGAGCCGATCAGCTGGTCGTTGACACGAATGGTTGCGCCGGTGCCGAAAAACTTGGCCACACGTGTCGCCCACACGGGGTGTCCGGCAAATATGCTCTCGTAGCGCCCCACATCAAGCCGTTCAACATCGGGCGACTTCATCGCCCAGCGTTCCAGCCGATCGACCCAGTGCCGGCCGCCGAGCTTGCGGTAGAACTCGTTGACGACATGCATCTCGTCGTGGCCCCGGTCCCAGTCGCCGACGATCTCGGCAATGGACTCGTTAACCTTGTCGTTGAGGATGCTGGTGGAGTCGGCTAGATCGGTGCCGCGCTTGGTGTGCTGGTCGGTCTCGTAAGCCTGCGCCTGCGCGAGCCACAGCCCGCACATCATCGCTGCTAACAGGCTTTGGCCGATGCTGCGCATACCTGCCCCGAATATACCACCCGGGTCGCGTTCAGCTCAGGCCACTGATCAGGATTCCCAGGATGGCGGCCGGTGCGATGACGCGCACGGTCCACAGCCAGACTTTGTAAAGTGCCGGGCGGTAGAAACTCAGGTCGCCTTCGGGCATCTCGGGCTTCATGCGCCAGCCGACGAACAGCGCAATCAGGATCGCGCCGACCGGCATCATGACGTTGGCCGTGAAATAGTCGATCAGGTCGAAGATCGTCTTGCCGGCGAACACGTCGAACATCCCGAGAGGGTGCAGGTCGCTCCAACGATTGAAGGACAATACGCTGAGTACGCCGAGGGCCCAGCCCAGCGTGCCGAACACGGCGCAGCCGAGCTTGCGGCTCATGCGCCAGCGGTCCTCGGCATACGCCACGATCGGCTCGATGATCGCGATGATCGAGGTCACGGCCGCGAACGCCAGTAACAGGAAGAACAGCGCGCCAAAGACAGTGCCGCCCGGCATGTTGACGAAGGCCGTTGGCAGGGTCTTGAAAATCAGGCCCGGCCCTTCGGCCGGATCGAGACCGTTGGCGAAGACGATCGGGAAGATCATCAGCCCGGCCAGCAGTGCGATCAGCGTGTCTGCGCCGGCAATGATGACCGCAGATCGCGTCAACGAGACGTCTTTCGGTACGTAGGCGCCGTAGACCATCATCAGGCCCATCGCCACCGAGATGGAAAAGAACGCCTGGCCGATGGCATTGAGCACGGCCGCGCCCGTGATTCTGCTGAAGTCGAAGCGGAACAGGAATTCGAGTCCGGCGCCGAAGTCGCCCGCGACCGCTGCATAGCCGATCATGACGACCAGCATGACGAAGAGCGCGGGCATCAGCAGTTTGACGACGCGCTCGATGCCGCGCCGCAGCCCTCGCCCGACAATGAGCAGCGCGATGCACATGAAGACCGTGTGCCAGATCGTCATCGTGGCCGGGTCCGCGAGCAGCTGGTCGAACTGACCCGCCACCTCCGCCGCACTCGCGCCGCCGAAGCCGTTCGCCGCTTTGTAGATGTAGACCAGGGTCCACCCGGCGATGACGCTGTAATAGGTAGCGATCAAGTAGCCGACCAGCATGCCCATGACGCCGACGATCGACCAGGCCGGCGAACGGCCTGACGCCTCGGCAACCCGGCGCATCGCCACGGGCGGGCTGCCGTTGCCGCAGCGGCCGATCAGCAGTTCGGCGATCAGGATCGGTATGGCGACCACCACGACGCACAGCAGGTAGACGAGCACGAACGCGCCGCCGCCGCTGACACCGGCTATGTAAGGGAATTTCCAGATGTTGCCGAGCCCGACGGCCGCACCCACGGCGGCGAGGATGAAAGTCAGGCCGGAAGACCAGGATCTGTTGGCAACCATAGCGCTTTCCTGTTGCCCGTCTTGTCGGGCTTTTTGTTGTGCGGTGAGTGTGCCACGGCGAGCGCTCGATTAGAATTCACGCCATGATGAAACGACGCGTTGTAAACCACACCGAGGCATGGGAAAGCAAAATCCCGTTCCGCATCTCCAACTACGTCTGGCACGACTACCCCGCTGTCGTCTGCGAGGTCGAGCAGGACGGCGTCATCGGCCAGGGCGAGGCGCTTGGCGTCTATTACCTCGAAGAGACCGAAAAGACCATGCTCAGGCAGCTCGAGGACATTGTCGATGACCTCGCCGCCGGGGCTACCCGCGAAGACCTGCTCGAGCTGTTGCCGCCCGGCGGCGCGCGCAATGCTGCCGATGCGGCGCTCTGGGACCTCGAAGCCCAGCTGGCCGGCCGTTCGGCCTGGGAGCTCGCCGGCGTGAGCGCCGACCCGGTGCACACGGTATTCACCATTGGCCTCGAGGACGAGCCGGAGCAGATGGCCGCGGGCGCGGCCGCTGCAACGAACATCTCGCTGCTGAAGATCAAGCTCAATAACGACCGCCCGGTCGAGCGCATTGCCGCGATTCGAGCAGCGCGGCCCGACGTCCGGCTCGTCGTTGACGTCAACCAGGGCTGGAGTTTCGCCGAGCTCGAGGAGTACGGCCCGGCAATCGGCGAACTCGGCGTCGAGTTCATCGAGCAGCCGCTGCCGCGCGGCGGCGACGAGGAGCTCGAAGATTACGACTCGCCGGTGCCGCTGTGCGCCGACGAGTCCTGCCTGCACCTCGGCGAACTCGAACAGGCGGCGAACCGCTACCAGATGATCAACATCAAGCTGGACAAGACCGGCGGCCTCACGCACGGGCTCGCGCTCGCGCATGCCATTCGGGAAAGAGGGCTCGGCATCATGGTGGGCTGCATGTGCGGCACCTCGCTGGCGATGGCCCCACACCACGTGATCTGCCAGCTCGC
Organism: Woeseiaceae bacterium; assembly: GCA_030066735.1. Taxonomy (GTDB): domain Bacteria; phylum Pseudomonadota; class Gammaproteobacteria; order Steroidobacterales; family Woeseiaceae; genus UBA1847. The sequence continues at coordinate 5,660 of JASJBB010000103.1, forward strand.
CGACTACGCCGACATCGACGGGCCGCTGTTGCTCACAAGGGACCGCTTCGGCGGCCTTGTCTACGCAGACGGCATCGTCACGTTGCCGCCACAGCGCTTCTGGGGAATGCCTGCCTAGCGGCCGGCCCGGCGGGCAACGGATGAGAGCCGCGATTTTCGACATGGATGGATTGCTGATCGACTCCGAACCGCTGTGGCAGGAAGCCGAGGTCGCCGTTTTTGGCGCGCTTGGTGTGCCGCTGACCCTCGACATGTGCCGCCAGACGATCGGCATTCGTGTCGATGGCGTCGTGCGCCACTGGCACGAGCGGTTTCCCTGGCAGGGCCCGTCACTCGAGGCCGTCGCGGCGCGGATCGTCACGGCTGTCGCGCGGCTCATCGGTGAGCGCGGCGCACTGATGCCTGGTGTTCGCGAGTCCATCGAGGTATTGCGCGACGCCGACTACGTGCTCGCCGTTGCGTCTTCGTCGCCGCTGGTACTGATTCGCGCCGCCCTCGAACAGCTCGAGGTGCTGGACGAGTTTGCCGTCGTCCACTCGGCCGAAGACGAACCGGAAGGCAAGCCGCATCCTGCCGTCTACAGGACGACGATGGCGCGCCTCGATGTCGACCCCGCGCGTTGCATCGCATTCGAGGATTCGATAGCCGGCATTCGATCGGCAAAGAGCGCCGGTGCGTGGGTAATAGCCGTACCCGATGAGGTCGACAGGTCGAACCCGGACGTCAATGAAGCCGACGTCGTGCTCGATTCGATGACGGGCTTCTCCCTCGATCTACTCGAAGGTCGTCGCGTGGACCGGTGACGAGGCGCTGACGGCAGCGCGCTTCATTCCGTCGGAGTTGTACGCCATTTCGATCTGCCCGTCTCGCGTGACGACAATAACGCCCGCGTCGCCGCCCAGCCGCTCGATTTCCGCGAGCACCTCGTCGATGGCAACCTGTGCGCTCGCACCGGCGGCAACCTTGTGGGCGATCGAGATCGCGCCTCCCGAGCGGATGATGTGCTCGCCGGTACCCGTGAACGAGACCGCGATGTCGTCGTCCGCCCAGGTGCCCGGGCCGATCAGCGGCGAATCCCCGATGCGGCCTTCCAGTTTACCGAGCGTGCCGCCGGTCGACGTCGCAGCCGCCAGGCCGCCCGCTGTGTCGAGCGCCGCGGCGCCGACCGTGCCGTGCTTTTGCTCGTAGAGTTCGTGCTCGTAGACGCCAACGGGCAGCACGTAGTAATCGTCGGGATTCTCGACGAGCCCGAATCCCTCCAGCATGGCGAACGCGAGCGCCCCCTGGCCGGCGAGCATCACATGCGGCGTGGCCCGCAATACCCCGCGCGCCACGCAGATCGGATTGACGACGCCGACGATCGCGGCGACGGCGCCTGCCTCGCGGCTGGCGCCATCCATGATGGACGCGTCCAGTTCCACGTAACCGGCCGTGTTCGGCGCAGAGCCCTTGCCGGCAACGTACATGCCACAGGTTTCCATCTCAGCCACGGCGTACTCGACGACGTCCAGCGCGGACGCGCCCGCCTTCAGGCGGGACTCGCCTTCGGTCGCGAGCTCGCGCAGGTGGTCTTCGACCACCGAGTAGTCGCGCCCGGCCACGGGGCCGGCGCCTCCGTGCAACGCGAGGGCATAGGTTTGCGAAGAAATGGTCGCTCTCCGGCGGTCAGCGGGAGACGTATCTTATCAGTATCTGTCGTCAGTAACGGATACTGTCCACCCGCGCATCGGGGCGCATCATGAGCATGTGCACATCACCGATGGCGCGCTCGATGAACGCCGCTTCGCAATAGGCAAGGTAGAACTGCCACATGCGGATGAACGTGTCCGGATAGCCGAGCTCGCTGACTTCGTCGAGGCGCGCCATGAAGCGATCGTGCCAGTGGCGCAGCGTCAACGCGTAGTGCGGCCCGATGTCCTCGATGTGAATCACGCGCATGTCCGTGTGTTCGGTCATCGTTCGCGTCATGTCGGTGACCGACGTCAGGCATCCGCCCGGGAAGATGTACTTGTTGATGAAATCGACGCTGGTCTTGTAATCGTCATACTGCTGGTCTGCGATCGTGATGGCCTGCAGCAGCATCTGGCCGTCGGGCTGCAGCAGCTCGCAGCATTTTTTGAAGTACGTGTCGTGGAACTGGTGACCGACGGCCTCGATCATCTCGATGGACACGAGCTTGTCGTACTGGCCCTCCAGGTCGCGATAGTCCTCGAACAGCAGCGTGATGCGGTCCTCGAGGCCTTCCTCCCGAACGGCACGCTCGGCCCATTCGTACTGCTGGCGCGATATGGTCGTCGTCGTGACATGGCAACCGTAGTGCTTGGCCGCGTGGATGGCGAAGCCGCCCCAGCCCGTGCCGATCTCGATCACGCGATCATCGGCCGTCAGGTCGAGTTTGCGGCAAATGCGGTCGAGTTTTTCGATCGACGCATCCTCGAGCGACGTGTCCGAGGTCTCGAAGTACGCCGCCGAATACATCATCTTCGGGTCCAGCCAGAGCCGGTAGAAGTCGTTGCCGAGATCGTAATGCGCCGAGATGTTCCTGCGGCTGCCCTTGCGGGTATTTCGGTTCAGCCGGTGCAGGGTCTTCTGCACGGGCGCACTCAGCCGCGCCAGTCCCTTGTCCATGCTGTCCAGCACGTGCCGGTTGCGTACGACGATGCGTAGCAAGTCGGTCAGCTCGCCGCTGGCCCAGTAGCCGTTCATGAAGGCCTCGCCGGCGCCGATGGTTCCGCCGAACGCCATGTCGCTGTAAAACCTCGGGTTCCTGACGTGCACGTGCGCGGTCATCGGGAATTCGGCAGTGAGCTTGCCGAAGGTCGTGTGCGTGCCGTTTTCGGTAACGACGACCTGGCCCATTTCGAGATTGTCGAGTTTCGACATCACGAGCCGGCGCGCGAGCCGGTCTATCCAGGACGGTTCCTCCGCTTCGGCGCGGTAGTCACTTGAATCAATGGGAATCAGTCGCGTGTTCATCGCGCAGTCACCTCTTCTTGTTTCGCCGGGTGCTCATGGAACGGGACGCGCTTGCCCCAGAGCCGCAGCGCCTCCCAGTGGATGCCGAGGATGACCTTGAGCGTCATCAGCGGAAAGCGCAGCAGGACGCTCGCCAGCGACCGCGCGCCGATAGGCCGCCGTTCCAGCGCCATCGTGGCGTCGAAAATCTTCTGGCCGTCCTTCGAGTTGGCCATGTACACGGACAGCTTGCCGCCCGGCGTCGACAACGCCCAGCGGTAATCGATGTCCATCGGCATGAACGGCGACACGTGCATCTTCTTCTCGGGCGCAAAGCGCCAGCTGCGCCGCGATGTGTCGCAATCCAGTACGTAAGTGTCCGTCTCGCCCCAGGGCGTGTTGTTGACCTCCGCCACGATCACCTCGACGTTCTCGCCCGCTTTATCAAAACAATAGTAGAAACTGACGGGATTGAAGCAGTAGCCGAAGTACGAGAGGTTTGTCAGCAGCCGGATGGGGCCCTGCGGGCGGCGCCCCGTCTCGGTTTCGACGAGTTTGCGTACCGACTCTGCGAGCGGCTCGGAAGTGTCGCCGATATGGTCAGAGCGCCGAAATCGGGCCAGCGCGGGCCCTGACGCCGACCAGAACCAGCGCTTGTCGAACAGCCGCGGCAGCTCCTCGAGGTCGAGGTACATCAGGAACAGCCGGTAGTCGAAGGCGTGCTCCGCCGGTGTCCGGCGCGTGTGCCTAACTCGCCCTTCGTAGATGCAGCTGTCCATCGGCAAGCCTTGCTTCGAAGTGAGTGACCGCGTCGAGCGCGCTAACCACGCCGTCCTCGTGGAATCCGTTGCGCCAGTAGGCGCCACAGAAGAAGGTCCGGTCGCTATTGAGTTCGGCCTGACGGCGCTGTGCGGCCACGGCCTCGCGGGAGTATATCGGGTGCTCGTACTGGATCCGCTGGATGACCTTGCTCGTGTCAATGGCCTGATCGCTGTTCAGCGTGACCAGGTACTGCTTCTTCGAGGCCAGCCCTTGCAGGATATTCATGTTGTAGGTGACCGCGACATGACGGGTCGGATCCGACGGAATGTGGTAATTCCAGGCCGCCCACGCCAGCCTGCGCTGCGGCATCAGCGACTCGTCGGTGTGCAGCACCGCCTCGTTCGACTGGTAGCGGATCGCGCCCAACACCTCTCGTTCGGCGTCGGTCGGGTCTTTCAGCAATGCCAGCGCCTGGTCGGAGTGGCACGCAAAGAACACGTAGTCGAACCACTCTCTACCCCCGGCCGCAGACTGGATTTCGACGCGGTCGTCGACCCTGCGCACCGACTGCACGGGGCTGTTGAGCCGGATGCGGTCGCGATGGCCCGCGACGAGCCGGGTCACGTACTGGCGCGAGCCACCCTTGATGACACGCCACTGCGGCTGGTCATTGACGCTGAGCAGGCCGTGGTTGGCGAAGAAACGCACGAGAAAGCTGGCCGGCATGTCGAGAACGGAGCCGGGCTCCGCCGACCAGATTGCCGCGGCCATCGGCACGAGGTAGTGATCGACAAATTCGTGACTGTAGCCGTTATCGAACAGGAACTCGCCAAGCGAATAGCCGGCGCCGAGATGCTCGGTGCTGGGCAAAGCCGTCTTGTTGAACCGCAGGATATCTCGCAGCATGCGGTAGAACGACGGTCGCAGCAGGTTGCTGCGTTGCGCGAACACCGTGTTCAGCGTCGTGCCGGAGTATTCGAGAGCGCCGTCCCCCGACTGCACGCTGAAGCTCATCGTGCTCGGCTGCGATTCCTGGCCAATCTCGTCGAGCAGGCGGATGAAGTTCGGGTAAGTGTGGTCGTTGAAGACGATAAAGCCCGTATCGACGGCGTAGTGCTGGCCGTTTTCGTAGACATCCACGGTGTTCGTGTGGCCACCCACGTAGTTGCCGGCTTCGAACACCGTAATCTCATGTTCGTCGCGCAGCCTGAAAGCCGCGACGTTCCCGGCGATACCCGTGCCAACGATTGCAATCTTCATGCTGTCACCACTGCTGCGGCACGCGTTCGATTTTCGACGTGTCGTAGCCGATCGAAGCGACGAAGGTGATGATCCTGTCGTAATCGGCGTCGGAGATGGCCGGCGTACGCGCCATGATCCAGACGTAGTCGCGGTCCTGGCGTGCGATCACCGTCATCGAATAGTCGTCGTCGAGCCACGCGACGCGGTAGTCGGCCTTGATCGGCCAGACGAAGCGCATGCCCCAGCGGGCATTGGTGTCGGTATCGAGCACCCAGGCTCGCGGGTTGTATTCCTTCGGCTTGCCGTCGAAGCTGTCGGCGCGGAACGTAAACCTGGTGGCGATCGTGCCGTCGTCGTTCATCGAGTAATTCTCGATTGCGTTGTGGGCGCCTTTCTCGAGGAACGTGGGGATGTTCGCGATAACGTACCAGTCGCCCATGAAGCGCTCGAGATCGACGTAGTCGACCGTCGCCAGGTCGCCTTCCTCGGAATTACACGCGCTCAGGAAGAGCGCAATAAATGCGCCAGTCAGGATTTTGTTGCCGGTGTTCATAATCAGGACAACTCGTAGCGAATGATGCGCCCGCCCTCGGCGACGGATTCCAGTCCCAGCCACTCGTCGTCCTCGGAATACCAGAGCGTCAGGTCAACCTCGTAGGCCGTCAGGCGGTAGCGCCGGGCCGACACGGATTCGCCCCGGATTTGCAGTACGTCGCTGCCCGCCTCTTCAACCTGCACGGCGACGTATTCCCCGGTCTGCGGATTCAGCAGCCGCGGCTGGTCGAGGAATTCGGGATTCCAGTACGCGAAACTCATGACGCACTCGGGAAGGTAGGCTGGCTGCTCATCGGTGAGCACGGTAAAGCTGCCACCCGTGCGCTCGCCCGACACCTGGATCCGGTCGCCGTTGGCATTGGTGTTCGCGTCGAGACCGACCAGGCAGTTGTTCGACCAGCGTTCCGCGGCCGTGTGCTCGTAACGGTACGCCGGTATCAGCAGAATCGTGTATTTGAACCGTGCCTCGCTGACGACTTCGGTGACGCCGGAAACGCTCGTTACCTCGAACGAATGGCTGCCGATTCTCTTCTGGTCCAGGTAGACGTTGAACTCCCAGCGCGACTTTTCACGCGACTCGCTCGGCGCGGTAAACGTCAGCGCGAACAGGCCGAGCATAACGAGCCCCAAAGACTTGCGTTTCATGAGCTTTTCTCCCTGAGCCACTTGCGACGCGCCCCCGGCATGCCGTCCAGCTCCTCGGAGAGGCGCATCAGTATCGGCATCATGATTGCCCAACCGATGCCGAGCGCGATCAGCGCCGGCCACGGCTCGACCAGCACTATGCCGCCGAGCGCCTGCCCGCCGAGATAGGCGGCAGGGCCGCCGTACAAGCCAAAGAGCGCCGCCAGCCGGGGCCGGCCGCGCATCCAGCGCATCGATACGTTGAGCGTGGTCGCGAACAGCATCCACATGGTGATGATCCAGTAGGGTGCGATGAAGGCGCTGAACTGGCCCGACTTGTAGGACACCCAGCCTGCAGCAACGAGCAGGCTGTCGAACGCGGCGCCGATGAGCGCACAGGTCAGCACCAGGATGATTTCCTCGAAAGGCTTGCGCGCAAACCGCAGGTGCACGGCCAGAGCGATCAGGACCGCCACGGGCCCGAGCCACGGCATCTCGCGCGCGCCGCCAATCACCGACGACAACCACGCAACCTGGAAGAGGGCGACATTAGCCAGCAGCAACATCGTCGTGATCCTCGCGCGAGAGCAGGTAATGGCCAACGAACCATTCCTGCCCCTCGTCGTAATCGAACAACTCGGCGCAGGCCATGAAAAAGATCCGCCACCGCTGCCACCACAAGGACGCATTCGCCGCGCCGTAACAATCCGCAAGCACGGGCATGATCTGCTCCTTGTTGTCGTCCATCTTCTGCAGCCATGTGTTGCAGGTCCGCGCGTAGTGACGGCCGTTCCAGTGCCAGCGCTTCTCGATGTTCAGGTGCCCCGGGAAACGCAACGGCAGGTCCGCCGCCGGCATCATGCCGCCGGTGAAGAAATAACGGCTCATCCAGTCACCGGGACCCTTGTCCTCATACGGGTAAGGCGTTGTGCGGTGACAAAAAACGTGCTGGAAGAACTTGCCGCCGGGCCTGAGCCAACCGGAGATGCGGCGGTATAGCTCGCCCCAGTTGCGCATGTGCTCGAACATCTCGACCGAGACGACGCGGTCGAAGTGCCGGTCGATGTCGAAATCGTTCATGTCAGCGACGATAACCTCGATGTTGTCGATGTCACGCTCGGCTGCCTGCGCCATGATGAACTCGCGCTGCGAACTCGAGTTGGACACAGACGTTACGGTCGCATTCGGATAGTGCTCGGCGATCCACAGCGACAGGGACCCCCAGCCGCAACCGAGGTCGAGCACGGCCATTCCATCCGCGATTTCCGCTCGCTCCACCGTAACCTCGAGGGCTGCGACCTCGGACTCCGTCAGCGTAC
>JASJBB010000100.1 GCA_030066735.1 Woeseiaceae bacterium
CGACGCCGAGAACCGTGGCCTGCCGTTCTGGACCCAGGAAGAGCTCAATGCGCTGGTCAAGAAAGCGAACGACCGCGGCTTCCAGGTAGGCGTCCATGCGATTGGCGACCTAGGCAACCGCATGGTCATTGACGCGTTCGACTACGCGCAGGGCGGCAAGGCCTCACCGCTCCGTAACCGCATCGAGCATACCCAGATCGTCGCCCTCGAGGACATCCCGCGCATCCGGGATCTCGGGGTGATCGCGTCGATGCAGCCCATCCACGCCACGAGCGACATGAACATGGCGGAGGACCGGGTCGGGCCGGACAGGATCAAGGGCGGCTACGCCTGGCGGCGCATGCTCGAGAACGACATCGTGCTGGCCAGCGGCTCGGACTTCCCGGTCGAACTCCCAAACCCGTTCCTGGGCCTGTACGCCGCGGTGACTCGCCAGGATCGCGCCGGCATGCCGAGCGGCGGCTGGTATGCCGACCAGGCTCTGACCCGGGAGGAGGCTCTGCACTCGTTCACCCTTGCCGCTGCGTTTGCCGCTCGCCAGGAAGACCGATTCGGCTCGCTCGAGCCGGGCAAGTGGGCCGATTTCATCATCATCGACCGCGACTACTTCAGCGTGCCGGCGAGCGAGATCGACGACATCCGCGTTCTCGAGACCTGGGTGGCAGGCAAGCAGGTATTCAGCGCGAATGACTGACTCAGGGGACGCAGCATGATCGTCGAGCAGGTCTGGACAGGTAACGCCTATCGCAACTTCAATTACCTGGTCGCCTGTCCCGAGACGGGCGAGGCGCTCGCGATCGATCCCCTGGACTTCAAGAAGTGCCTCGCGCTCGCGAAGGAGCGTGGCTACACGATAACGCAGGTGCTCAATACGCACGAGCACCGCGACCACATTGGCGGCAACAAGGGCATCACGGCGGCCACTGGCGCCTCGCTAATCGCGCATCGCGATGCGACCGCGAGAATCCCCAACGTGGACCGCGGCGTCGCTGCGAACGACGTCATTCAGGTCGGCAAGTCGGTCGAGCTCGAGTGCATGGACACGCCCGGGCACACGATGAGCCACATCTGCCTCTTGTCGCGAACCGACACGCCGGCCCTGTTCAGCGGCGACACGCTGTTCAACGCCGGCGCAGGCAACTGCCATAACGGCGGCCACCCCGACGAGCTGTACAGGACCTTCGAGGATCAGCTGTCGCGGCTCGACCCGGAGACCATGCTGTATCCGGGCCACGACTACCTGCTGAACAACCTGGGCTTCACGCTCGATCGTGAGCCCGGCAACGAGGCGGCACAGGCGATGGCAGAACGGCTCCGTGACCAGGACCCGGCCGAAGCCTACGTGACGACGCTGGCCGAGGAGCAGGCGATCAACACCTTTTTCCGCCTGGACAGTCCCGAGGTCATCGAGAAGCTGGTAGAGATCTTTCCCGAGATCGGCGACTCGCCGGACCGACGAACCGTCTTCCTGAAGTTGCGGGAGCTACGAAACCGCTGGTAGGGCGCAGGCCTCCCAGAGCCTTACCAGCTGGCGGTAGACGGCCACCGCGTCGGCAAATGCCGCGGGCACCGACGCATTGCCCGAATAAGCGTCGAAGAGCGCCGCGGTGGCGTCTGCATCGAGCGCCGCCTCGACGTGCAGCGTGGCGAGATCGAAAAGCCAGGAGTTGTCTGCCGCATACTCCCAGTCCAGGAAACGGATGCCGCCGCCAGCTACGATGTTCGCCGGGACGAGGTCGTTGTGCGACAGCACGTAGGGGCCCGGCAAGGACACGCTGTCGAGCAGGTCGCAGGCGCCACGAGTGGCCCGATCCAAGCGCCCGCTTGCCGTGAGCACATCGCGGTAGTGCGCTGCCCATACCTCGAGGTCGAAGTCCCGGCCGGCCGGCGGCATCGCGTGCAGCTCCCGCAAGGCGGTGCCGACCTCGCGCAGCACGCGCTCATCGCGGAGTTCAGCCGCGCCGAGTACAGGCCCGTCGAGCCAACCCGTGAGTATGCCTTCCGTCGAGTGCCAGTGAACCGGCGCCGCGAGGCCAGCCTCCTCCGCTCGGCCCTGCACCGCGGCTTCCCTGCCGCGGCTGTTCCCGGGCCAGTCGCGCGGTACGGCATCGAGCTTGAGCACGGCGCAACGGTGCGGCGTCGTCAGCCGCCACGCGCGGTGTGATCGCCCCCCGCCGAGCTCGTCGGGACGGGCATTGGCCCACTCCGGGTTTCGGCGCAACCATTCTCTGACCCTGTCGTTCACGAGACAGTCTCCAGGTATGTTTTGCGCCATGAGAGGTAGCCAAAAGGAATCATGATGACGTAGAGGACGAACAGGATCGCCGTCAGCTCGAGCCCGCGCGACCAGTAAATCGCTATCGACACCACGTCGATCACGAGCCAGTACCACCAGTTCTCGAGAAGCTTCCTCGCGACGAGCCAGGTGGCGAAGATCGCGGCCCAGGTGGTGAGTGAATCGACGTACGGAAACACTGCATCGGTGAAATGCTGCAGCAACCAGCCGTTTGCCATCGCTACGAAGACGATGCAGGTAATAGCCATGGCATGAAACCTCACACCCAGGCTGGTCACTGGCAGGTCATTGTCACCGCCGTGACGCCAGCTGACCCAGCCATAGACCGCCATGGCGAAGTAAAAGCCGTTGAGCACGGCCTCCATGTACAGTCGCGCTTCGGCAAACAGGTAGATGTATATCGCCGTACTGAGCAACGCGAAGGTCCAGCACGCGATGTGTTGCCGAATCGCGAGCAACAGGTAGAGGATAGCCGCAATCACCGCGATCACTTCGAGGGTGGACCAGGCCGCAGCCTGCGCCAGCAAGGTATCGAGTAAGGACCTCAAGCCGGCCTACAGCGGGTTGTTCAGAATCCTGATCGCGAAGACGGCCTTGGGCAGTGTCTCGAAGGTGTGACCAATTTCCGTTTTCAGTGCGTCCATAACGACCTGGTATTCGCCACGAAGCTGGGTACTCAGCGGATTGGTCGCCACCGTAATGTCCGGGTAGGCATTGAGGCGCTCGATGACATCCTTGATCGGCGGGATGAAGTCCGCGTCCAGCGGATACAGGCTAATATCGACAGCAACTTCCATCTTAGAATTCCAGGTCAAAGGTAATGCCGGCCTGGCGCGCGTCGCCCAGCCGTGTGTAAAGGGTCGGTGGGAAATCGGGCGGCTCGTTGCCGAAGAAGAAACCACGTACGGCGTAGCGCTCGTCCGCGAGGTTTCTGACCCATAAGGTCACGGACCACCTGTCGGCTGCAAATCCGGTACGCGCGTTGATCAACGCGTAGGCCTCCGAGCGCTGGTCATGGCTGACGTCAAAGTAGAAGGCGTCCTTCGCTGACGCATCCACTTGCAGGAAGGCACCGCTCGCATGGGTGTATCGCGCCCCGGCCGCAACGGTATACCGAGGCGCGTGTGCCTGGTCTCGCCCGCTGAGGCTGGCGGCATCGCTCTCGAAACTGTCGAAGCGAGCGCGAAGCAGACCCAGGTTTGCGTAGAGGTCGAGCTCATCCGTCGGTCGGAAGCGGAGCTCGGCCTCGAGTCCGACCGATTCACCGCGCGCCGCGTTGGCGGTAAAGAATACAAACGTGGTCGGATCACCGGGGACGAGCTGCACCGAGGTGCGAACCTGCTGGTCGTCGCGGCGACTCGCGAAAGCAGCCGCGTTGAGTGCTACCCGGTCGTCCAGCCAGCTCTTGCGTACGCCGAGTTCCAGATTCCAGACGCCTTCCTGGTCGAAGTTGCGACCGCCGGGCGGTACCGCACCGAGATTGAAGCCTCCCGCCTTGTAGCCTCGAGACAGGCTTGCCCAGGCGGACAGGTCAGGATCAAAAACGTGATTCAGCGTCAGAGCACCGCCCAGCATGGTCTCACCGGGGCCTGCAGTCAGACCGCTGGAATCGAGGTAGTCGGTCTCGCGACGCTCCAGTCGCAGCCCGATTGTGAGCGTCGTCGCAGCAGACAAGGGCACACCCACCTCGCCGAACAGCGCGAGGTTAGTCGCCTCGTAAGCGCTCTGCAGGCGATCATCGAGACTATCGGCAAAGTCGAAGAAGGGGTCGAAGTATTCGCCCAGGTTGACGGTATCGAGGTCCTCCTCGAGGCGGAGCGCGTACAGGCCGACGAGCCAGTCAGCGCTCCCCGGACCCATCGCCTCGGCGGACGCCAGCCGAAACTCCTGGCTAAGTGTGCGTCGCTCGCGCTCGCTCCGGGAAACGTAGTCGTAGGTCACCGGCGACCAGCTGTCATCGTTACCCCAATCCGCGTCGAAGCCGAACTCGATGTCGGAGTCGGCGTAGGATGTGATCGAAGTGAAGCGGCCACCGGCAAGGTCCCCATCGAATCGCATGGAGGCACCGAGGCTTTCCTGCTCATCACGGCCGGGCTTGTCCGAGAGCATCGTGTACGAGTTATCGAGTGCGAAGGCGTCGTAGCCGTTCGCGATATCGCCATACAGGAGCGCCACGTTCATCTGCCAGGACGCGCCGAGATCGACGTCGAGCTTGCCCCGCAAGGTGGTTTCCTCGCGACCGTTCGTGTCCTCGCGGCCGAGGAATGTATTGGTCCGGAAGCCGTTGCTCTCGTGACGATGCGCACTGACGCGCAGTCGAGCCCTGTCATTGATGGCCCCACCGGCGGCGACACCAATGCTGCGAGCATCGTCATCGCCGGCAAGCAGCTGCACGCGGCCACTGAACTCGTCGCCGGGCGACGCAGTTCTCATGTAGATGAGCCCGCCAATGGCATTCGCGCCGTATCGCGTCCCCTGCGGGCCTCGCAGGACCTCTATACGCTCGAGATCCCAGGTGGTCGCAATCGTACCGATACCACTGAAGTCAATATCATCAATAAGCACGCCAACGGACGGGTTCGGTGCGCCCTGGTACTGCTCGAGTTCGCCGACACCGCGTATCTGGAAATAGCGCGCACGGTGGCCGTCTCCGGACCAGTTGAGATTCGGCACCGAGTACGTCAGCTCCTCGAAGTGCTGGATAGACTGTTGTTCGATGAACCGAGCGTCCAGGATGGAAACGCTGACCGGGACAACGTCGAGACTGCGTTCACGGAGATCGGCGGTCACGACGATCTCGTCGATCGTAATGTTGTCCGCAGCAGCGGGAGTAGCGGCAAATACCGCATGACATACGAGAAAGGCGGCGGCGAGCCGCGGCGCGTGTTGCATAGGTCCCTTCCTACGCCGGCATTACCCGGATCAGGTTCGAGGGTTCCCGAGAGCGCGGCGCAGGGCTACGGCAAACGGATCTCAGGTCGAGTGACCACCCCTGTGGAGCGCGGAGTATATCGCGTCGTAACGGGCACTGCAGGTGTTGACGACGCCCGCGTGAAAAGCCGAGTATGCAAGGGAAAGACTAGCCGGGGGAAAGACATGCGCCGTGTAACACTGATCGCGCTGCTGGTCGCATGCCGATGCGTAGAGGCCGACGGGACTGCACCTGTTTTTGTGTTCGTCGGGATTTCCGAGCCTGCCGCCGCGGAGCTGACGGCGTCGAACAGTACAGCTGCGGCGGCCACGAAATTTCTCGATAATGAGGATATTGCGAATCGAAACACCCGGGCCGCACTCGACGTCGCCGGCTGGGACGGCTTCGAAACAGCGGTACTCGAACAGTTCGGCTGTTTCGGCATCGGTGAGGCACCTTGCCGCAACACGACAGTTATCGGCCCCGACGTCGTCGAGTCGCGAGAGCAAGGCGGAAGTGAAGCCAATGGCGACTCTGCGCTTGCCGCTGTAGTCGCCCAACTATTCATCGATACGCAACCGATTGCCCGGGTATCGTTTCTCAAATCCCGAAAAAAGGGCAGGCTCAAAAGGATCAGTCGGCTGAACATCCAGTACTTCGATCCGCCCGAGATGGCAGAGGACGAGGCCGCCTACCCATTCTATGCAGACCCGGGCAAAGTGACCGACGAAGAGCGCGAAACCCTCGCCGCGAGCCGGGCACTTTGGTTCAGCGGTGACCCGTCTCCGCTCCAGTCAGTCCTGCGCGGCTTCGTCGATAGCGTTCCGCGCGTCCTCGATCACGTGTACGAGGACCTGGCGACGCAGAAAAAACCCTTTGACCTCAGGACCTGGTATGCAGGTCTCAAGCCGCTGAAGTCCTATGCGAAAACTCACGACTTCGATTGCCGAATCAACGACTGTGAGACGCGGTTGCTGCGCATCGTTCCGGATGTTCAACAGGCCTGGGTTGCTCGCTATTACGACAGCGACCTGGTTGTCCGCGTCGTTCCCTGCGCGTGGGTCTGGTGCGAGCCTGACTAGTCGTCGCCGGCAGCGTCGCTCGGCGGCTTGAGCCGCGCTATCAGCGACGACGTGTCCCAGCGGTTGCCGCCCATCGCCTGGACGTCGGCGTAGTAGCCGTCGACAAGCCGCGTCATGTCGAGATCGATGCCGAGGCACTCTGCTTCATCAAGTGCGATGGCGAGGTCCTTGCGCATCCAGTCGACCGCGAAGCCAAAGTCGAATTCACCGTCGATCATTGTCTGCCAGCGGTTGTCCATCTGCCACGACTGCGCCGCGCCCTTGCCGATGGCCTCGATCAGCAAGGCCGGATCCAGCCCGGCCCGCTGGGCAAAGGCCAGGCCCTCGGCGAGGCCCTGCACCACTCCCGCGATACAGATCTGGTTGACCATCTTGGCGAGCTGACCGGATCCCGTGTCGCCGATGAGCGTAACCGCTTTGGCGTAGCAGTCCATGACTGGCCGCGCGGCGTCGAAATGTGCCTGCTGACCGCCCACCATGACGCTCAGCTGGCCGTTCTCGGCACCGGCCTGGCCACCGGATACCGGCGCATCGAGGAAACCCGCTTCCCGCTCTGTCGCCGCCGCCGCGAGTTCATGAGCGAGCGTCGCCGACGCCGTCGTATGGTCCACAAGGATGGCGTCCTGCCTCATTCCTGCAAATACGCCGTCGGGTCCGGCCGTGACTTCACGAACGTCGTCGTCGTTACCGACGCAAACGAGGACGACATCGGCGTCGCTGGCCGCCTCCGCCGGCGTATCGACACGCTTGCCGTCGTATTCTCGACACCAGTCCTCTGCACGTGAGGTCGTACGATTGAACACGGTCGTCTCGACACCGGCCCGCGCGAGATGGCCCGCCATCGGATAGCCCATCACCCCGAGCCCGACAAAGGCGGCCCGGGTCGGTCGGCCGGCACTCATTGAGTTTTCTTGCGCGGATCGAGCCCGAGGGACCGCGCGATGATTTCGCGCATGATCTCCGACGAGCCCGCGTAGATGCGCGAGATGCGGGCATTCGCATACATCCGGCTGATCGGGTACTCATCCATGTAGCCCGCACCGCCGTGCAGTTGCAGGCACTCATCCGTAACCCGGCCTTCGAGTTCGCTCGTGAAGAGCTTGGCCTTCGCCGCATCATCGGCGGTCAACCTGCCCTCGAGATGCTCCGTGACGCACTGGTCCACGTAAGCCTGCGCGACGTCCATCTCGGTGCGCATGCTCGCCATCTTGAAGCGCGTATTCTGGAAATCAGCGATCCTCTGCCCGAATGCCTTGCGTTCCGTGATGAATTCCATCGTTGTCGCAAAGGCAGCCTCCGCGCAGGCAAGATATCCGACGGCACCTAACAGCCGCTCTTCGGCGAGGAAGTGCATCGTGTGATAAAAGCCGCGGTGGAGTTCGCCCAGCAGGTTCTCTTTCGGCACCTTGACGTTGTTGAAAAACAGCTCCGCCGTATCCTGGCTCTTCAGGCCAAGCTTCTTGAGGTTGCGACCGCGCTCGAAGCCTTCCATGCCTCGCTCGACGACGAAGAGGCTCATGCCGTGTCGATGGTCAGGGTTTGTGCGCGCCACCACGATGACCAGGTCGGCGAGAATGCCGTTCGAGATATAGGTTTTCGACCCGTTCAACAGGAAGTGATCTCCCTTGTCTTCGGCTTTCGTCTTGAGTCCCGCTACGTCACTGCCGGCACCCGGCTCCGTAATCGCGACGGCGAGGATCTTCTTGCCGCTGACGCAATCGGGGAGCCAGCGTGACTTTTGCTCCTCGGTGCCGAGCTCACCAATATACGGCCCGACGAGGCGGCTGTGCAGCCAGCAAAAGAAGCCGAAGTCGCCGTGCATGATGTTCTCTTCGATCAGGATCTGCTCGTAGCGGAAGTCGCTGACGCCCGCACCGCCGTAGGCCTCGTCCGCCCACATCATCAGGAGGCCCTGCTCGCCCGCCTTGAGGAAGGCTTCGCGGTCGACGATGCCCTGTTCGTGCCAGCGCTCGCTGTGCGGCTGAATCTCGTTCTTGAAAAAGCTCCGCACGCTGTCGCGGAACATGTCGTGTTCTTCGTCGAAAATTCGTCGTTGCATGCTTATCGATTCACATCATTTCAGGCAGCAGCGACTGCATCTAGTCGCTGCGTCATTTCATTCCTTGGAAGCAGCCGGAAACTCCATTGTCAGAGTCTGGCACCCATGTGTCCTTTCGAACCTGTCGGACACCGGTGTGTCAACGCCTGGCACCAGTGCTTCCGTTCAAGTCCCCTTGAATTCCGGTGCTCGCTTCTCGAAGAATGCATCTACCCCTTCTCTTGCGTCATCCGACGCAAGGAGTTCGCCCTGCAGCTTCGCCTCGAGGTCATAGGCAGCGCCCCAGTCGGCATCCATCGCGACGCGCATAGCCTTCTTTGTTGCAGCCAGAGAGAGTGGCGCCCGCTTGGCGAGCTCATTACCCCAGGCGACTGCATCGGCAAGCAAAGTCTCAGCTGGCGCGGTCCGGTTCGCAAGGCCGAGCTCGACGCATTTCGAGGCCGGAATGCGGGTGCTTTCGATGCTGAGCTGATAGGCCCGGTGATAGCCGAGATGACGAACGAGCATCCAGTTGGCACCGCCGTCAGGGACGAGAGAGATCGTCGTGAACGGCGACAGCAGAAATGCTTCGTCCGCCATCACGACGAGATCGCATTGCAAGGCGTAGGACAGGCCAATGCCAGCGGCGAAGCCGTTTACGGCGGCGATCACCGGCTTGGGCATCTCCGCAATGGCTTCGAGTGTCGGCCGGTACTCATCCTGCAGCTGGCCCTCGACGCCGCCGACATTGTCGAAACCGGCCTTGAGGTCGGCACCGGCACTGAAGCACCGACCCTCGCCGGTCAGGACTACAGCGCGCACCGCGGCGTCGTTCCCGGCGCGCTGCAGCGCGTTGTGGAGGTCGGCGCGCAGCGCATCCGTGAATCCGTTGAGCGAGTCCGGGCGATCGAGGCTGATAATCGCGACCGCATCCTGCTGCTCATAACGAACCGTTTCTGTCATTGCTTGTCCCCTTTCGTGCTGCTGGCGGCTTACATGTTGCGCCGGTATTCACCGCCGACGTCGTACAGAGAGCCGGAAATCTGGCCCAGCGAAGACGACTTCACGGTCTCCATGAGCTCCGCGAAGATATTCCCGCGGTCTCTTGCGACCGCCTGCAAGCGCGGCAGTGCCTTGCTGCTCTCGTCACCGTGGAAGCGGTTGAAGGCCCGCACGCTATCGATCTGGTCGGCTTTCTCGCCGTCCGTCGAGCGAATGAGTTCGAGCTCATGCACCTCGTCTTCCTGGCCCTCTTTCGGCAGGAAGGTGTTCACGCCGATGATGGGCAAGGACCCGTCGTGCTTCTTCGTCTCGTAATACAGGCTCTCTTCCTGGATCTTGCCGCGCTGGTACATCGTGTCCATGGCACCGAGTACACCCCCGCGCTCGGATATCCGCTCGAACTCCTGGTACACAGCCTCTTCGACGAGGTCGGTAAGTTCATTGATGACGAACGACCCTTGCCACGGGTTCTCACAGAAGTTGAGACCGAGTTCGCGGGCGATGATGAGCTGGATCGCAACGGCACGCCGGACCGACTGCTCGGTGGGTGTCGTAATCGCTTCGTCGAATGCATTGGTATGCAGGCTATTGCAATTGTCGAACAGCGCGTACAGGGCCTGCAGCGTCGTCCGGATGTCGTTGAAGCTGATTTCCTGCGCGTGCAGGCTGCGGCCCGAGGTCTGGATGTGGTACTTCATCATCTGCGACCGGGCACTCGCGCCGTAGCGCTCCCGCATCGCCCGGGCCCAGATCCGGCGCGCAACGCGGCCGATCACGGTGTACTCCGGATCCATGCCGTTTGAGAAGAAAAAGCTCAGGTTGGGCGCGAAATCATCGATATTCATGCCACGAGCGAGATAGTACTCGACGATCGTAAAGCCGTTCGCGAGCGTGAACGCAAGCTGGCTGATCGGATTCGCACCGGCCTCGGCGATGTGATAGCCGGAGATCGAGACGCTGTAATAGTTGCGCACCTTGTTATCAATGAAGTACTGCTGGACGTCGCCCATCATCTTCATCGCGAATTCCGTCGAGAAGATGCAGGTATTCTGTGCCTGGTCTTCCTTCAGAATGTCGGCCTGCACGGTACCGCGGACCATCGCGAGCGTGTCGGTCTTGATGCGTTCATACGTCTCCGCGTCGACCACATGGTCTCCCGATATGCCGAGCAAGCCGAGCCCCAGGCCGTCGTTGCCTTCCGGTAACTCGCCTCTGTAACGCGGCCGCTCGTGGCCGTCGAAATACGCGTCGATCTTCGTCTGTACAGCCTCCCACTGGCCCGACTCTCTCAGGTACTTCTCCACCTGCTGGTCAATGG
Source organism: Woeseiaceae bacterium (assembly GCA_030066735.1). GTDB lineage: Bacteria > Pseudomonadota > Gammaproteobacteria > Steroidobacterales > Woeseiaceae > UBA1847. The sequence continues at coordinate 10,648 of JASJBB010000100.1, forward strand.
CCGTATTCATGAAGAACGCGAGTATCATTGGCGCCGGACCGTTGATCGTCATCGAGACCGAAGTCGTGGGCGCGCACAGGTCGAAGCCCGAGTACAGCTTCTTCATGTCGTCGACGGTCGCGATCGACACGCCGGAATTGCCGACCTTGCCGTAGATGTCGGGGCGGGTGTGCGGGTCTTCGCCGTACAGCGTCACCGAGTCGAAAGCCGTGCTCAGTCGCACCGCGGGCTGGCCGTGGGCCAGCAGGTGGAAACGGCGGTTGGTGCGTTCCGGCGTGCCCTCCCCCGCGAACATTCGGATCGGGTCTTCGCCGGTGCGGCGGTAGGGGAACACGCCGGCCGTGTAGGGATAGCCTCCCGGCAGGTTCTCGCGCATCAGGAAGCTGAGCAGTTCGCCCCAGTCGGCGTCGCGCGGCATGCCGATCTTGGGGATCTGCAGGCGGCTCAGGGACTCGCGGAAGTTTTCGCCGGTGATCTCGCGGCCGCGAACCTCGTAGGCATAGTTCTCGGTGCGCAGGCCCTGCTTGCGTTCCGGCCAGCAGCGCAGCAACTGCACCGCGTCGTCGCTGAGTTGGCCGATGGCGCTGTCGTAGCGCTGGCGCAGCAGGACCAGCGAGCGGTCGGCCGCGCCCCCGCCGTCTTCGCGCAGCGCGAACGAGACGTAGCGCGCGAAGGGTTCCGGCAGGTGCTCGTCGCCCAGCGCCCTGAGCGACTCGTAGTAATTCTGGGCCAGGCTGGCCGACTCGGCCTGCCGCTGGATGTCGGCGTTGATGGCCCGGCCCTGCTCGGCGATCTCCGCCAGGTAGCGGACCCGTTTACCGGGAATCAGCACCGTGGCCTTGGGCTCGCGCACCGCGGTGTCGATGTCCGGGGTCCAGTGTTCCGCCGGCAGGTCCAGTTTCTCCCGTAACAGGCGGCAGAGGTTCACAAACATCCAGCTGACGCCCGGGTCGTTGAACTGGCTGGCGATCGTCGGGTAGACGGGCACCTCTTCGTCCGGCTCGTGGAACAGGTTGTGGTTGCGTTTCCACTGCTTGCGCACGTCGCGCAGCGCGTCCTCGGCGGCGCGCTTGTCGTACTTGTTCAGCACGACAAGCTCGGCGAAGTCCAGCATGTCGATCTTCTCGAGCTGGCTCTGCGCGCCGAAATCGCTGGTCATCACGTAGACCGGGAAATCCACCAGGTCCACGATCTCGGAATCGGACTGGCCGATGCCCGCCGTCTCCACGATCACCAGGCCAAAGCCGGCCGAGCGCAGGAAGGCGATGGCGTCCTGCAGAATCGCGGAGGTGGCCAGGTGCTGGCGCCGCGTGGCCATGCTGCGCATGAAGTAGCAGCGGTTGCGCAGGGCGTTCATGCGGATGCGGTCGCCGAGCAATGCGCCGCCGGTGCGCCGGCGCGTCGGGTCCACGGCCAGCACGGCGATTTTCATGTCGGGGAAACACTGCGAGAAGCGGTTCAGCAACTCGTCCGTCACCGAGGATTTGCCCGCGCCGCCCGTGCCGGTGATGCCAACGACAGGCGCCTGTGTCGGCCGCCCGGCCCACTCGCGCCGCTTCAGTTTCAGTTCGGCTTCGCTGAACACCTCGTCTTCCAGCGCGGACAGCGTGCGGGCGATGAACCGCATGCCCCCCAGCGCCTGTTCCCCGGGGTATCCGCTGGGAACGCGACGCGCCCCGGCCCGTTTAACGACGTCGCCGATCATCTCGACCAGGCCCATGTCCATGCCGTCGTCGGGGTGGTAGATCCGCTCCACGCCGTAGGCTTCCAGTTCGCGGATTTCGTCCGGCGTGATCGTACCGCCGCCGCCGCCGAAAATCCGGATATGCTCCGCGCCCCGCTCCTTCAGCAGGTCCACCATGTAACGGAAAAACTCCATGTGGCCGCCCTGGTAGGAGGAGATCGCGATCGCGTCGGCGTCTTCCTGGATCGCGGCCTGCACGATGTCCAGCACGCTGCGGTTGTGCCCGAGGTGGATCACCTCCACGCCCTGGGCCTGGATCAGGCGGCGCATGATGTTGATGGCGGCGTCATGGCCGTCGAAAAGAGAAGCCGCGGTGACGAACCGCAGCGGAGTGCTGTGCTCAGCCTGTGCCCCTGGCATCCGGTCGGCGGGTTGGCTCATATTGTTGTTCCTGGTGCGATCCGGTCATTTTACATCGCCCGGCGCGGGCTTAGCGAACCCTTCTGTTTGCCGTAAACGGCATGCTTCAGCGGATTCAAGCGAAATTGCATTTAGCCAAATTTGCCTATTTTAAAAAACAGGAGTATGGTGGTCGGGAAGCAGGAAGGGGGGAGCAAACGGATTCGCTCTCACACGCACGGGATGGCATGAATATCTCGCCACCCGACGAAGTGTGTCGGGATACGCGGCGCGGAGGTCTAACGGCCTCCGCGCCGCAACTTTTTGGGCTAGAATAATCGTCCAAAACAACAGCTCCGTTTTCGTTCTGAGAGCGGGCACGAGGAGCACACCGAATGACCGACCGAACCGTAGTGATCGTGGGCGCCAAGCGGACGCCCATCGGCTCTTTCCAGGGGCAATTCAATGACTGCACGGCCGTCGACCTGGGCGCGGCCGCCATCGCCGGCGCCGTGGAGCAGGCCGGCATCGATCCGGGCGACGCCAGCGAAGTGATCATGGGCTGCGTGCTGCCAGGCGCCGTGGGCCAGGCGCCGGCCCGCCAGGCCATGCTGAAAGCCGGCCTCCCCTCTTCGGCCGGCGCGATGACAATCAACAAGGTTTGCGGCTCCGGCATGAAATCCGTCATGCTGGGGGTCGACGGGATCAAGGTCGGCAACTCGGATATCGTGATCACCGGCGGCATGGAATCCATGACCAACGCGCCATACCTCCTCGACAAGATGCGCGGCGGCGCCCGGCTCGGCCACGCCCAGGTCAGGGACCACATGTTCCTCGATGGCCTGGAAGAT
>JASJBB010000101.1 GCA_030066735.1 Woeseiaceae bacterium
CGATGCCTGATAGCTGAGCTGGCGGAACAGGCGCGTCTCCTTGCTGACATCGTGGAATACCATCACGGAACCGATGACGTTGCCGATGCGATCGCGAATTGGCGCCGCCGAATCCTGGATGGGCACCTCGTCGCTGTTCTTCGAGATCAGGACCGAATTGTCCTCGAGCGTAATAACACGCCCTTCCTTGAGGCAGCGCATCACCGGGTTCTCGACCGTCGCGCGCGTGTGCGCGTTCACGATCGTCATGATTTCGGTAATCGGTATGTTGCGTGCGCTGCGCATATCCCAGCCCGTCAGGTCCTGCGCAACCGGGTTGATGTAGTCGATGTTGCCGTCGGCGTCGGTCGTGATCACGCCATCGCCGATGGATTGCAGCGTCACCTGCGCACGTTCTTTTTCCTCGAAAACCCGCGTCTCGGCCTGCTTGCGATCCGTGATATCGGTAATGGTGCCCTCGTGGGCTACGATGTCGCCGTCCTCGTCGAAGACGGCGCGCGCATTCTCTAGCACGACGATCTCACGGCCATCCTTGCGTCGCAGCCGGTACTCGAAGTTCTTGACGAAGCCCTCCGCCTCGAGGCGTGCGAACACGCGCTCCCGGTCGATCGGGTTGACGTAGAGCATCGTCGTTCGGCCCGCGGCCTTGAGTTCATCCGAGCTCTCGTAGCCAAGCATCTCGACAAGTGCGGGATTCGCCGCGATGATTTCGCCTTCGCGCGATGCGATATAGACGCCGTCGACGACGTTCTCGAACAATCCCCGGTAGCGCATCTCGGAGCTGCGCAGGCGGTCCTCGTCGAGCTGGCGCTTGATCGCAATGCCAGCGAGGCGCGCAAGCCGGCTCAGCTTGTCGAGCTCATCGGTCGACGGCGCGCGTGCCTCGTTGACGTAAACGTCCATCGTGCCAAGGACGCGCCCCTTGGCGCCCTTGACCAGGAACGACCAGGCGGCAGCCACGTCATGCGCCTGCGCCTCGTTGCGATAGGTCTGCCACGCGGCGTCGTTTTCGATACTGGCAGTGAACTGATCCTCGCCGTGCGCCACAGCCGCGCCACAGGTAATGCTGGCGTCGCCGACTTCGATGAAGTTCAGCAGCAGCTTGAAAGGCTCCGGCAAGCTGGGCGCCTCGACGACGTTCAGGGTCCGTCCGCGAGGGCCTACCTGCATGATGGCGGCGCGGAAATTGCTGTCGATCTTCTCGACGGTGCGGCAGACCGTCCGCAGCGTGCGTTCGTGCGGCACGCTCGCCGCGATCATCTCCAGGATCTTGTTCTGTGCGAACGCCAGCATTTCTGCCTTCTTGCGATCGCCGATATCGGTAATGGAAGCACGAATCAGGTAACTGTCCCCGTGGGGCAGGCGCGTCAGGCGTACCTCGCAGGGAATCTCTTCGCCGGCGGAATCCTGGTGCATCCATTCGAAATGCATGTGCTCGCCAGCCAGCGCTCGCTCGATGTAACCGCGGGCGATGCCGAAAGACGGCGTGCCGTCTGGCTGGTTTTCCGGGCTCACGCTTTCCGGCCCGATCGTCAGCAGGCGCTTGCGCGACAGGTTGAAGAGTTCGCAGGCCTGGTCATTGGCGTCAACGAAGCGCCCCTCGGCGAGGTCGTACACGACAATCGCTTCGGGCGCGTTCTCGATCAGGGCCCGGTAGCGCTCCTCGTTCTGCTTCAGCGCATCCTCGGCCGCCTGGCGTCCGGTCACATCGCGCAGGCTGATGACAAAGATGTGGCCGTCGCCGGCCTGCAGGCGACTGGCGCTGATCTCGGCCACGAACTTCGAACCGTTGGCGCGAACGGCCTCTACCTGGCCGCCTTCGACATTGACCTGCGAATCGTCGAGGTCCGACAGAAACGGCTGCAGGAAACTCTCGACCGTACGGCCTTGCACGGCAGGGAGTACGTGCTCGATTTTGGACCCGATCAGCTGGTCCCGGGTCAGGCCGAAGAAGTGTGCACAGATCTTGTTGCAGTTGCAGACGATGCCACTCTCGCTGACCGTGAACAGCGCGTCGGTCACGCTGTCGAAAATGGCTTCCATCGGGGTCGTATTCGTCAGCGACTGGGTAATTGTCGCTTCCATTTTGTCGTAGTGCTGGTCGATCAGGTGCAACAGGTCGATGAAGTCGGGCTTCTCGATTCCCGACTCTTCGGTTGCACGCCTGATTTTGTCTCGGAGCTCCTTGTGCATCGTTCCGCCAGCTCGGTCCCTGATGTCGTTCGCACTTGCCGGTTACCCCGGCTCGCACGGGATTGCCCAGCACGACCTCACTTTAAGGAGAGCACGCCAGCGCGTCTGTGAACCAAATCTGGTTTTGGAAAAAATTTTGGGAAATATTTCCCGATGTTATTCAAGAACTTATGACAAATTCCTGACGTCCATTGACATGCGTCGCGACGCGCTCGCGAGGACGTTACATAAGGCGCTTCGCAGTTCGCCTTCTAGTTTTCCCGGGCAGGGAGCGAGTGGACCGCTTCGCCGTTCTCGTCGGTCGTCAGCGTACCGTTGGCTTCCGGCTGCCGGGGGGCTGCCCCGACCTGGACCGGGATGGCCATGGCCGAGGAAATCTGTCCGCCCTCGACTTCGATGCTGGCCGCAACGTTGAGGAAGAGCCGCCCTTCACGGAGCGGAACGAGCCTTACCTGCTGCACGCTAGGCGCATTATCGGCCACCGGCGCGATCGAAACCTGCGCCGGCTGCGCCTCGGTGAGCTGCATCGCCGTGGAGTCATTGATGCGGTACTGCAGCGTAATCTGTTGCGGCCCGAGGAGTGACCTGACTTCGATGTCAATCGCAAGCGGCTGGCCGACGATCGGCGTGCCGATGACCCGATAGTCGATGACGACCGGGTTTTGCGGCTTGGCCGCCAGACCCGCGGGCGCAGGACTGGCCGTCGACGCCTGTGGCGTGCTGTCGGTAGCGACATCGCCGCAAGCAGCCAGGCCCAGCGCCAGTGCGGCTATGATCGTGATTTGAAGACGGTTCATACAGGAGTCCTTCACGGCGTCGGGGTCAATGATACGTCGAAACATACGCGCTGCGGGAATGTCGTCGACGCACGGCGGTCCTGGTAGCGCCATTCCTCGAGGAAAGCGATATACGTCTCGCTGGCAAGCAGCACGGGCGTCCGGAACACGGGCTCCGCGTTCTGGATTACATCGGTCGTGCCGTCGGCGACGTTTGCGGGCCCCGAACCGCGGATGATGTAGATGTCGGGGTCGCTGTAATCGGCATCGTCGGGATCGGGCGTCGGCGTCACCGGAGTCGTTGTGACGACACTGACGTCGTATTCGTCGTCGGCCGGCACGGTGATTCGCAGGTAGCGGTTGGAACCTACGTTGTTGCCATGACGCGCAAACCCGTCCAGTTCGTTGTTGACGCAAACGTTGAGCACTGACCCGTCGGCCGTATACGGCACGTACAGCGGGAAGACGTCCTGGCTGACCCCGGCATCATTCGTCTCGTTGCTGGCCCAGATATCGAGCGCGGCCCCCGCGACCACCTGCTCACGAATCAGCAGTGCATCCAGCAACCCGGCGCCCTCCGCATCGAGCATGGTCCGCAGTTCCGTCGCGAACGAGAACAACGTCGCGAACGCGTCGCCGGACCGGTGCGGGCCGACCATCGTGGCATGGATGGGAGCGAGCCCGACCGAGCCGCTGTCGACACCGTCGTCGGCAACGTCCCAGAGGTCCCAGATCACGGTCGCTACGGACACCTCGTTGAACCAGCCTGGCGGGCCGAAACTGCCGCCCTCCACGGTGAAGCCGCCGCCGGCGGTCGTGCCCGGCGGCCCGCTATCGCAGTTAACCGGGTCGTCGAGAATCATCGAGGCAAATGCCTCGGCAAAGCCCTCGCTGAATGCCAGCGCCGCGTCCAGGCTCTCGCCGAGGAAATGGGCGCCACCCTCCGAATCGGAGCGCGACAACACGTCCTCGTAGTAATGCGCCCACTCGTGCGTCACGACGTGCGCGTCGAACTCGTCGGTGTCGACCCCGGCATCGCCCATGATGAACAGCGAGTCGATCTGCCGGGCATAAGCCGACGTCGGTAACAGTCCTGCTGTGATGTCCAGCTCGGTCAGGGATCGCGTGTTGTTGACGCTCCAGAACATGTCGAGCGGCGCGAAATTCGCGCCAGGATCGACGGACCTGACGAACTGCATGGCCTCGTAGGCCATGTCGAGAATGGCGAAAGGCGCCGCTGCGCGCGGCCCGGAGTAACTCGCACCGTCCCAGCCCGTCGTGGCGTGCAGGTCGCGCCGGGTGTCGCCGCGCCCGGTTTCGAATGGCTCGCCATCGAGCGCATAGAGCGCGCGAGTAGCGAGTGCCGGCGGCGGCGGATCGTCAAAGTCGCTCGCACCGGGTATGACATTGTCGCGAACCTCGACGTCCCAACCCGGAAAATTGCTGTCCTTGAGTTCGGCACGCACCCGGATGCGCACCGACGCGTCACGCGGAATATCGCTGATCGAGTAGCTGCCGTCCGGACCGGATGTCGCGCGTGCAATCTCGGTGCCCGAGGCTGCATCCAGAAGCTGGACGGTCGCCCCGCGTATCGGCCGCACCTCGACGGCACCGAAATCCAGCCCCCGGCAAGCGTTGCGAGGTGGCACGAACTCGTAACTCAGGACACCGGATACGGTCACGGGACCCTTGCCGCCGCCACCACCGCCACCGCCGCCGCACGCAGCGACCACCATGCCGGCCGCCAGCAACAGCAGCGCCCGGATTGTCGTCGATCCGACCAGGAAAACTCCTCGATGCGCGTTCAGATCAGTCACGTTTCTCACATAATTATGTGCGATGCAGGTCCGTATTCCGAGCGCCAGTATTGATAAACTTTGGGGTTTGAGCGAGCGCTGACGTCACATTTCCGGCGCTCGAGGGCAATGCGAGAGCAGACGATGGGGCACGGCAAGATTCTGGTTACGGGTGGGGCCGGTTATATCGGCAGCCACGTAGTGCGCCAGCTCGGCGCCAGGGGCGAAGACGTGATTACGCTCGACAACCTGTCAACGGGGTTCGAGGCCGCCGTGACATGTGGCGAGCTGGTCATCGGCGACACGGGCGACGCCGCCCTGCTCGACCGCATCTTTGCCGACCACGGGATCGACACCGTCATGCACTTCGCCGCACACACGATCGTGCCCGAATCGGTCGCCGACCCGCTCAAGTACTACGGCAACAACACGGCGAGCAGCCGCACGCTGCTCGAACGAGCGCACGCGCACGGCGTCCGGCACGTGGTGTTTTCATCCACAGCCGCCGTGTACGGCATACCGCCGGAAGGCAAGGCGTCAGAGGCCACGGCGACGCGCCCGATCAACCCCTACGGCAGCTCGAAGCTGATGACCGAGTGGATGCTGCGCGACCTGGCGCTGGCGGGTGGACCGAGCTACGTGGCGTTGCGCTATTTCAATGTCGCGGGCTGCGAACCGTCCGGCGCCATCGGCCAGTCGACGCCGAAAGCGACACTGCTCGTCAAGGTTGCTTGCGAGGCGGCCGTTGGCATGCGCCCGGGCGTGTCGATATTCGGCACCGACTACCCGACGCCCGACGGGACCGGCCTGCGTGATTACATCCACGTCGAAGACCTTGCGTCGGCGCACCTCGACGCCCTCGAATACCTTCGCAACAGCGGCAAATCGACGACGCTGAACTGTGGCTACGGTCATGGCTACAGCGTTCGTGAAGTGTTGGCCGCCGTCGAGAAAGCCAACGGCGAGCCGCTGAATATCACCGAGGAACCGCGTCGGGCCGGCGACCCGCCCGAACTCGTGGCGGTCGCGAACAAGATCCGCTCGGTGCTCGGATGGACCCCGCAGTTCGACGATCTCGACACCATTGTCGCCACGAGCCTGGCCTGGGAGCGCCGCATCGCCAGCCAGGATCCAACCGCTTACTGGGCGGCCTGAGTCAACGGCCCCGGTGATACACTGCCGTCATGAGACGCCTTCGCCCAAGATCGCTTAACGGCCTGATTCTGGTAGGATTTGGGCTCGTTGGCCTGCCGCTGTTGATCGCCGTCGTCTGGGCTCTCGTCAATCTCGACCGGCTGGCGGAACAAAGCGAACAGCTGGTTTCCACCACGTTTGAGGCTGCGGAAAACAACCGCCTGCTGCAGGAGCACCTCGGGTCGCTCGAGCGCATTGCCCGCCAGTACCAGGTGCTGGGCAATGCCGAGTCGCTGGACCTGCTTTACGAGGATCTTGGCAGAATTGACGCGCACCTCCAGGCGATGGCGCCCCTGGCCGAAAAGGCCAACACGACCGCGCTGGCCGCATCGATCGGAGCGGCGGCACGGCGCATCGTCAATACGCTCGAGCAGGCAGATCTCAGCAAACAGGACGAGGCCGCGCGCGCCATCGCCGAATTCGCATTGCTGCGGGAACGCACCACGCAGTTCACCAATACGCTCACGCTGTATGTCGACACCGAGCTGCGCAACCTGCAGGAGAGTACGCGACGGGCCCAACGCATATCGGCGTGGCAGGTCGCCGCGCTGGTGCCCGGCACATTGATCCTGGTGCTGTTTTTTACCGTGCTCGTTGCGCGGCCGATTCGCCAGCTCGACGGCGCCATCAGCCAGCTCGGGCAAAGCGGTTTTTCGAAGCCGATCGAGGTAAAAGGCCCGACCGACCTCGTGCGCCTCGGACGCCAGCTCGAGTGGCTTCGGATGCGGCTACTGGAACTGGCCCAGGAAAAGAACAAGTTCCTGCGGCACATGTCGCATGAGCTCAAGACGCCGCTGGCCAACATTCGCGAGGGCACCGAGCTGCTGCTCGACGGCACCGTTGGCGACCTCGACAGCCCGCAGCGCGAAGTGACCGACATCCTCCGCGTCAACGGGCTAAAGCTGCAGCAACTCATCGAAAACCTGCTGAGCTTCAGCGCCTGGCAGACCAAGACCGAAGTCCTCACGCTGACGGACTTCCCGATCCGGGCGCTCGTCGTTTCGGTGGCCAAGGCACAGCGCCTGACGCTGAAAGCCGCGCACATCCAGCTAAAGCTCGAAGTCGAGGACATAATTGTGAACGCGGATCGTGAAAAGATTCGCACAGTCCTCGATAATCTGCTCTCGAACGCGATCAAGTTCACGCCGCGAGGTGGCTATATCACGATTCGCGCCTACTCGACGCCCTCGAGTTTTGTGCTCGAGTTCGGCGACACCGGGCCGGGCATTCCCGACGAGGAAAGCCCGCGCATTTTCGAGGCGTTCTTCCAGGGACGCCGCGAACAGGGCGGCCAGGTGGCGGGTACCGGCATCGGGCTTTCAGTCGTGCTCGAGTGCATACAGGCGCATGAGGGCTCGGTGGAGCTGGTCGATTCGAACGAATTTTCAGGCGCACACTTTCGCGTGAACATCCCGCAAAAGCAGCGTCTCACGCAACCCAAGATGGCGGCTAATGCATAACAACGAACGAACAACCTGGGTTCGACAACTCGCAACCGTTGCGATAGCCGCAGCGTTGCTCTCCGGCTGTGCGCAGACCAAGGGTTTCTTCTCCGGGATGTCCCGTTCGGAAACGCCGGCGGGCGACCCTGGCATTCTCGGCGCGCCGGACATCGACTACTACCTCGACGAGCTGCGCATGCTGGCCTCGGGCGACCCTGCCGCCCAGGCCGAAATCTACGCCGACGCCCAGTCGGGGGCGCAATTGACGCCCGGGCCGCAGACCAATCTTCGCTATGCCCTGGTGCTGGGCACGCCCGGGCACCCGGAGAGCGACGCGGCCCAATCCGCATCGATGCTGCGCGAAGTGCTTGCGGCGCCGGAACTTCTGACCCAGGCCGAAACCGCGCTGGCCTCGATCGCCTTGCGTTCGGCAGAGCAACTCGCGGCCGTAGAGGCCGAGGTGCAGCGCCTGCGCGCCGCCGCCTCGAGAGCCAGCCAGGCCCGTGAGACCGCAACCAGCCAGAGGCTCGCCGCGCTCGAGGCCGAGAACGTTCGGCTGACCCGGCAGCTGCGCGATGCCGAGGAGAAACTCGAGGCGATTACGAGCATTGAGCGCTCGATCCGGGACCAGGAATGACGCGGCTTGCCGCTCCCGTCAATTGAACTTAATCTAGCGTCATGGCCAACCCGTCCCTGCAAACCAAAGGCAAGATCCTGCTCGTCGACGATGACCCGGGGCTGCTGCGGCTGCTGAGCATCCGCCTGCGCGCCGAGGGTTACGACGTGGAAGCTGTCGAGAGCGCTCACAAGGCGCTGGCGACGCTGAATCGCTTCTCGCCCGATCTCGTGATTACAGACCTGCGCATGGACAAGATGGACGGCATCGGGCTGCTCAAGGAGTTGCAGACGCGCTCGCCCGGCCTGCGCGTGGTCATCATCACGGCGCATGGCACGATCCCGGACGCAGTCGTTGCGACCCAGAGCGGCGCGTTCGGCTTCCTGACGAAGCCGATCGACAAGGACGAGCTCATGGTCACGGTCGAGAAAGCGCTGCGGGTATCGGGCTCTGCCGAGGTCGATGAAGGCTGGGCGTCCAACATCATCACCCGCAACCAGGGCATGAAAGAGGTCCTGCAGCAGGCGAAGATGGTTGCCGCAACGGACGCGCGGGTGCTGATTACCGGGGAGAGCGGTACCGGCAAGGAGCTGCTCGCCAAGGCCATCCACACGGCCAGCCCGCGACACAACCAGCCGTTTACGGCCATCAACTGCTCGGCCATGGCCGAGAACCTGCTCGAGTCGGAGCTGTTCGGCCACGAGAAAGGCGCGTTCACGGGCGCCACGCGCCAACACAAAGGCCTATTCCAGGCGGCCGAGGGCGGCACGTTGCTGCTCGACGAGATCGGCGACATGCCGATGCGCCTGCAGGTCAAGCTGCTTCGGGTACTGCAGGAAAACCAGGTCCGGCCGGTTGGCAGTACGGACGCCGTGCAGGTCGACGTACGGGTGATCTCGGCCACGCACCGCGACCTTAACGAGCTGATGCGGGAAGGCAAGTTCCGGGAAGACCTTTACTACCGCCTCAACGTCGTCAACATCAAGTTGCCGACGCTCGACGAGCGCCGCGAGGACATCCCGCTGCTGGTCGCCAACTTCCTGCAGATCATCGCGAAAGAAGCCGGCCAGGAGCGCAAGGTGTACGCGCCCGAGGCCGTCGAGATGCTCGTCACGGCCGAGTGGCCCGGCAACATTCGCCAGCTCTACAACATCGTGCGCCAGAATGTCGCGCTGTCCCGCTCACCGGTTATCAGCGGCGAACTCGTGCAGCAGTCGCTGGGCGAACACGCGGGCAAGTTGTTGTCTTTCTCGGACGCACGCGACGAGTTTACGCGGAATTACCTGTCACAGATCCTGCAGATCACGATGGGCAATGTCAGCCAGGCCGCGCGTCTCGCAAAGCGCAACCGGACCGATTTCTACAAGCTCCTGGCCCGGCACGACCTGAACCCGGATCAGTTCAAGACCCGGTAGCTTTCTTGCCGTAACCCTCGGCCGACATGTTGTACTTGTTCAGCAGGTCATACAGCGTGGGCCGCGTAATGCCGAGCAGCTCCGCCGCTTTGGAGATGTTGCCGTAACTGCGCGTCAGCGCGACGCGAATCGCCTTGGACTCGGCGCGCTGGCGCACCGATCGCAGGTTCAGGGACTCTTCCTGTACATCTTCGCCGGCAATGCCCAGGTCGGCAGCGGTCACGAGCTTGCCATCCGCCATGATGACTGCGCCCTTGATCTTGTTCTCCAGTTCGCGGACGTTGCCCGGCCACGAGTAGCTTTCGATAGCCTGCACGGCGTCGTCGGAGAAGCCGTTGATGGCCCTGCTCTGCGCCTTTGAGTAATCCTGCAACAGGTGCCGCGCAAGTATCAGGCGGCCCTCCTCGCGGTCGCGAAACGGGGGAATGTTGACCGTGATCTCGCTAACCCGGTAGTAGAGGTCCTCGCGGAATGCGCCCTCCTTGATCAACTCTTCCGGATTGCGATTGGTGGCGCAGACGACACGCACGTCGACGGAAATCTCCTCGCGACCGCCGACGCGTTCGATGACCCGCTCCTGCAGGAAGCGCAACATCTTGGCCTGCAACGCCATCGGCATGTCGCCAATCTCGTCGAGAAACAGCGTACCGCCATCGGCATGCTCGACTTTGCCGAGTGTTTGCTTGTGGGCGCCCGTGAAAGCGCCTTTCTCGTGGCCGAACAGCTCCGACTCGAGCAGGTTCTCGGGAATGGCGGCACAGTTGATGGCGACAAAGTTCTTGTCGGCGCGCGGACTGAGCCGATGCAATGCTCGCGCGAGCAGTTCCTTGCCGGTGCCCGATTCGCCCAGCAGCAGCGCCGTCACATCCGTGGGCGCAACCTTCTCGATCATTCGACAGACGGCCAGCATGCCCTCGCTGGCTGCAACGATGCCATGCAGTGGCGATTCGTTGACCCGGCTCTGCAACCGGCGATTCTCGAGCTCGAGTTCGCTGATGTTGAATGCACGCTCCACGATCAGGCGCAACGTGTCGGTGTCGACCGGCTTCTGGTAGAAGTCGTAGGCGCCGAGCGCGATCGCGCGCAAAGCATTCTCCTGGTCTCCGCGCCCGGTCACGACGATCACCTTGGTGGCCGGCGCAAGCCGCACCGTCTGCTCCAGGGTCTCGAGCCCCTCTTCGACGCCGTCCGGGGTCGGCGGCAGGCCGAGGTCCTGCAAAACCACCATCGGCTCGTGGCGCCGCAGCTCTGCGATTGCCGATTCGCGGTCCTCGGCCGTGAAGACCTCGTAGTCCTCGAAGCACCACTTGAGCTGGCTGAGGAGACCCGGATCGTCCTCGACGATCAGGAGTTTACGATTGAGTTCGCCCATAGCTGGCGCCAGTGTGCCACGTTCTTCAATGCCTGTAGAGGCCCTGCTTCACAACCGGTTTTGTGACCTGGAGAACATTGTGGATTCACCATAATCGGCATACGTAGATATCGCTATTGCGAATCATTCTCATTTGCATTAATTTTCACCATCAATGAGACGATCCACAAACAGGAACACGCTGATGTCATCACTTCGCGGCCGTCGTTCGGCCCTCGCAATTGCAGTACTCGCCGCCTCGCTACCGGCCTACTCGCAAGATGCGCCGATCGACAACATCACGATCATCGGCCGCGCGGTCGACGTCGCGGACGTCCCGGGCTCGGCGCACGTGCTCGATGCCGAAGCGCTCGAGATCTTCAACGACACGGATATCATGCGCGTCCTGCGCGCCGTCCCCGGCGTCTACCTGCAGGAAGAAGATGGCTTCGGCCTGCGGCCGAACATCGGCATTCGCGGCTCGGGCCTCGATCGCAGCGCCCGCATTGCTCTGCTCGAAGACGGCGTGCTGATTGCGCCCGCGCCCTACTCGTCCCCATCGGCTTATTATTTCCCGACGCAGCGCCGCATGAGTTCGCTCGAAGTGCTCAAGGGCCCGGCCTCGGTCGTTGTCGGACCGCGCACGACGGGTGGCGCACTCAACATGATCTCGACGCCGATTCCCACGGAGTTTGCCGCCAATGTCGATCTGCGCGTCGGCGAACACAGTTCCTACGATGTGCACGCCAATATCGGCAACGCCGGCGAGCGCGTGTCGTGGTTGCTGGAAACCGTTCAGGGACGCAGCGACGGCTTCATGCACGTCGACAGCCCGCTCGATGGCGATACCGGTTTCGACATCGAGGACTACGTAGGCAAGCTGCAGATCGACAGCGACCCGGGCTCCGACATTTACCAGAGCCTGCGCGTCAAGCTTGGCTATACCGACCAGACCTCGGAACAGACCTACCTCGGCCTGACCGCAGAGGACTTCAACGCCGACCCGCTCATGCGCTATGCGGCAACCGAGGGTGACGTGCTCGTCAGCGAGCACGAACAGTACCAGGTGGATTACGTCGTCGACCCGGGCAACAACTGGCGTGCCACGGTCACGGCGTACCGCAACGACTTCGAGCGCAACTGGTACAAATTACAGTCCGTCAATGGGACGGGCCTGAACAGTGTGCTCACCGACCCCGAGACATACGCTACCGAATTGAGTTGGCTCAAAGGGACGACGAGCCCCGATGACGCCATCTCCAAGCGAGCAAACAACCGGTCCTACTACTCCCAGGGCATCCAGGCCGAAGTTCAGTGGGATTTCGGTTTCGCCGAAGCCGAAGTCGCACTGAATGCCGGCCTGCGTTTGCACGAAGACGAGGAGGACCGCTTCCAGCACCAGAACAGCTACCGCATGGAGGACGGCTTGCTCGTGGTGACGACGGCCGGCGCCGGCGGTTCGCAAACCAACCGCGTGTCGGACGCCAGCGCGCAGGCGTATTTTGTCAACGCCGAGATCCGTGCCGGACGCTGGATCCTGACGCCGGGCGTACGCGTTGAGAACGTTGACCTGCGTCGCTTCGACTATTCGACGGCCGATCCCGGCCGCGAGCAGGGGCCGACCCGGGTTCGTCGCAATTCCGTGTCCACGACGATTCCCGGTCTCGGCGCCCTGTACCGAATCAACGACGAATGGCGCCTGCTGGCGGGCGTGCACAAGGGCTACAATCCGCCGGGTCCCGGCAGCTCCGCTGACGAGGAATCGAGCGTCAACATCGAGGCCGGCGCACGCTACGACAACGGCGCGCTGAGCTTCGAGGGCATCTATTTCCACAACGACTACGACAATCTCGTGGGCACCGTCACCGAATCGACGGGTGGCGGCGGAGATATCGGCGACCAGTACGACGGCGGCGAGGTCAAGGTTGCCGGGTTCGAACTCAGCGGCGGCTACGAATGGAACATCGGACAGGTGCGGCTGCCGCTCAACGTAGAGTACACGTGGACCACCGACGCCGAGTTCCGCAGCGCCTTCGAAAGCAATTTCGATCCGTGGGGCGACGTGGAGGTCGGCGATGAACTGCCCTACATCCCCGAGCACCAGGTGCGAGCGTCCACGGGCCTCGAGGCCGATCGCTGGCGCGTCAACCTTGCAGCCAACTACCTGGGCCAGCTGCGCACCAGGGCCGGCCAGGGCGCATTCGACCCGGCCGAGTCGATCGACTCGCGGCTCGTATGGGATGCGATGGCCAGCTGGCGGTTTTCGGACCGGCTGTCGGCTTACCTCAAAATCGACAACCTGTTCGACGAGACCTACATCGCCGCACGCAGGCCGGCTGGCGAGCGGCCGGGGCTGCCGCGCACGGGCTACCTCGGGCTGACGTACCGACTGTAGCTAGTTGACGACCCTGGTCATCGGATTCGAGTAATCGCTTTCGATGCCACTGTCATTGAACGAGGTCGCGACGAACTCGAGCGTCCCGGCCGGGAGATTGTCGACGACGTACGAGGACATGCCCGGGTTGTCAATCGTGACCGATTTCGTGTAAACGCCGGGCCTGTTGCCCCAGTAGATCTTGTAACCCGCAAGGTCCATTAGCTGCGACCCGTCTTCGTTCTCGGTCGGCGCCGTCCAGTTCAACGTTGTCGAGTAGATGCCGGTTTCATTGACGACGATTGCGAAAGCCCGCAGCGATGTGGATTTGTCGCC
>JASJBB010000097.1 GCA_030066735.1 Woeseiaceae bacterium
ATCACGGCCGAGTCAGTGCCATGGCCCTTGCCGGTCCACGCCAGCGAGCCGTGCAGCGTTACGTCGATCGCATCCATCTCGCGCGCGTGTTCGCCGAGCCCGGCAACAAATGCCAGCGCGGCCTTCATTGGGCCGACCGTGTGGGAACTGGACGGCCCGATACCGATCTTGAAAATGTCGAAGATGCTGACAGCCGCCATGCTTACTCCGATTCGAGCGATAACAGGCTGGCATTGCCGCCGACCGCGGCGATGTTGTTGCTGACCGTCATTTCGGTGCCGAAACGCGGCACGTAATGCGGTCCGCCAGCCTTCGGGCCCGTGCCTGACAACCCGCGGCCGCCGAAAGGCTGCACGCCGACGACGGCCCCGATCATGTTGCGGTTGATATACAGGTTGCCGGCGCCGGAGCGCTCGGCGATGGCCCGGGCGCGCGAGTCGATGCGGCTGTGCAGCCCCATCGTCAGCCCATAGCCTGTCGCGTTGACCGCGTCGACGGTCGCCGCGAGATCCTTGCCGCGAAAGCGCAGCAGGTGCAGGACCGGCCCGAACACCTCACGCTCCAGCGCACCGAGCGAGTCGATTTCTATCAGCGTTGGCGCGAAGAACGTGCCCGCCTGAGCCGAGTCGTCCAGCGTGCAACGGTGCACGATGTTCGCGGTCTCTTCCATCTTCGCCACGTGCGCCTCGAGCAAGCCGTGGGCTTCCTCATCGATGGCCGGGCCGACATCGGTAGCCAGCAGCGACGGGTCGCCAATGACAAGCTCGTCCATGTGGCCAACCAGGAGTTCGACCACACGATCCGCAATGTCCTCCTGCACGCACAACACGCGCAATGCCGAACAGCGCTGCCCCGCGCTGTTGAAAGCGGAGAACACGCTGTCGAGCACCACCTGCTCCGGCAGCGCCGAGCTGTCGACGAACATGGCGTTCTGGCCGCCGGTCTCGGCGATCAGTACCGGGATCGGGCCATCACGTTCGGCAAGCGTGCGGTTAATCAGGCGCGCTGTCTCGGTCGAGCCGGTGAATGCGACACCGGCGACGCGCGCATCGGCAACGGCCCTTCCGCCTATCGCGGCGCCGTCGCCGGGCAGGAAGTGCAACACCTCGCCCGGCACGCCGGCTTCGTGCAGCAGCTCGGTCGCCCTGAAGGCAACGAGGGGCGTCTGCTCGGCGGGCTTGGCCAGCACCGCGTTGCCCGCCGCCAGGGCCGCGGCGACCTGGCCCGTGTAGATGGCCAGCGGGAAATTCCATGGGCTGATGCACACGAATACGCCTCGACCGCGCATGCCCAACGAGTTCAACTCGCCGGTCGGCCCCGGCAATACCGCGGGCTCGCCGAAGTGCCGCTCGGCCTCCACCGCGTAGTAGCGCAGGAAATCGACGGCTTCACGCAGTTCGGCGATCGCGTCGGGAAGCGTCTTGCCCGCCTCGGTTACACACAGCGCCAGCAATTCCGGGGCATGGCTTTCGAACAGGTCCGCCGCGCGGACCAGCACCGCCGCTCGCTCGCTCGCGGGCGTTGCATCCCAGCCGCGCTGCCCCGCCACTGCCTGTTCGATTGCAGCATCCACGTGCTCGGGGGAAGCCAGCTCGCAGATGCCGACGACCTGGCCCGTGTCGGCCGGGTTGCGCGACGGTTCTTCTGTTCCACGCTGGACCTTGCCGCCCACGATCGGATACGCCTTGTGCGCTGTTTCCGCCGCCGACTGCATGGCCGTGAGCAGCGGCGCCGTGACCGACCTGTCGGGCAGGTTGATACCGGCAGAATTGCGGCGGTCCGCGCCGAACAACTCGGCCGGCGGAACGATAGCCGGATGCGGCGTGCAGTCTTTTTCCAGCGAGACTTCGATCGGGTCGGCAACGATGTCGTGCACATCGATGGACTCGTCGACGATTCGATTGACGAATGACGTGTTGGCGCCGTTCTCCAGCAAGCGTCTTACGAGGTACGGCAGCAGGTCCTCGTGACTGCCTACCGGTGCATACACGCGGCAAGGCCGCGCGAACTTGTCGGTGTCGATGACCTCGGCATACAGCTCCTCGCCCATGCCGTGCAGCCGCTGGAATTCGTAATCGCGGCGCGAGCCCGCGTAGTGCAGGATGCTCGCGAGCGTGTGCGCGTTATGTGTCGCGAACTGCGGGTAGATCGCCCCGCCGGCCTCCAGCGCCATCCGCGCACATGCCAGGTAGGAAACGTCGGTATGGGCCTTGCGCGTGAACACCGGATAGCTCGCCAGGCCGAGCTCCTGGCCGTGCTTGATCTCGGTGTCCCAGTACGCCCCCTTGACCAGCCGCACTGGGATGCGGCGCCCGGCCTCGCCGGCCATGCCCGCGAGAAACCCCAGGGCGCCGCGCGCGCGGCGCTGGTAAGTCTGCAAGGCCAGCCCCAGGCCCTCGTAATCGCCCAGAGTGCTGTCGCGGTAGACCTGCTCGAAAATCTGCAACGACAGTTCCAGCCGTTCGGACTCCTCCGCGTCAACGGTCATCGCGATGCCGGCGTCGCGGGCATGCCGGGACAACTCGGCCACGCGCGGCACCAGCTCGCGCATCACCCGGTCGTATTGCGTGAATTCGTACCTCGGGTGCAACGCCGAGAGCTTCACCGAAATGCTCGGCGCCGCGAAGATGTCGCCGTCGGCTGCCGCCGCCTGGCCGATGCGCGTGATCGCGTCCCGATAAGCCTCGAAGTAGCGCTCGGCGTCGGCCTCGGTAAGCGCAGCCTCGCCGAGCATGTCGTAGGAGTAACGATAGTCGCGGTGCTCTTTCCTGGCGGAGCGCTGCAGGGCCTCGTCGATCGTCCTGCCCATCACGAACTGGTGCCCCATGATGCGCATCGCCTGGCGCATCGCGGTTCGTACAACGGGCTCCCCCGCACGGCTCGCAAGCTTGCCGAGCGCCTGCACCGGGTTTTTCAGGGCTGCCTCATCCAGCGACAACAGTTGACCAGTCAACATCAGCCCCCACGTCGAGGCATTCACGAACAGCGAGTCGCTGACGCCGATGTGGTCCTTCCACTGCGCTGATGTGACCTTGTCGGCGATCAGGCGATCCGCCGTGTCGGCGTCGGGAATGCGCAGCAGCGCCTCGGCGATGCACATGAGCAGGACTCCCTCTTCGGACGACAGGTCATACTGCTGCAGGAAGGCATCCATGCCACCTTCCCTGGCCTTGTTGCGGCGTACCGCGCGCACCAGCTGGGCGGCCGTCTCGCGAATTCTCTCCCTGGCGCCTTCGCCGGGGTCGGCGGCTGCGACCAGCTCGCGCACCAGGGCATGCTCGTCGGCGAGGTACAGGTCGTTCAGCCCTTCGACCGACAGGGGCATCGCGGCAGGTTGGTTGGTGAATTGCATAGCGGGCCAGCCGATTCCGTGTGAAAAGCACGTATGGTAACCATGTCGGGCCTGATTGCTATACTTTCCTTCCCTTCGAACAACAGAGATTCCGCCGTGCCAGCCGCATTTCTCGATTCGCTCAGAGACCAGACCGAGGCCCTCAGATCGCAGGGCCTGTTCAAGACAGAAAGGCTGATTGCCGGCCCGCAGCAGGCCGCGATCGACGTCCGTTCCGACGGTGATACCCAGCACGTGCTGAACCTGTGCGCCAACAACTACCTGGGCCTTGCGAATCATCCCGAGGTCATTGCCGCGGCACACAAGGCGCTCGACGAATTCGGTTACGGCATGGCCTCGGTGCGCTTCATCTGCGGGACGCAGACCCTGCACAAGGATCTCGAAGCGCGTATCAGCAGTTACCTCGGGACCGAAGACACGATCCTGTACCCGTCGTGCTTCGATGCCAACGGCGGGCTGTTCGAGACCTTGCTGGGGCCGGACGACGCCGTGATCTCGGACGCACTGAACCATGCGAGCATTATCGACGGCATCCGCCTGTGCAAGGCCCGGCGGTTCCGTTACCGGCACAACGACATGGCGGATCTCGAAGCCCAGCTCAAAGACGCTGCCGACGCCAAGGTCAGGCTCATCGTGACTGACGGCGTGTTCTCGATGGACGGCACCATTGCCGACCTGCAGGCGATTTGCGACCTGGCCGAGAAGTATGACGCGCTGACGATGATCGACGACTGCCATGCGACAGGATTCCTGGGCGCGACGGGCCGCGGGACGCACGAGTACCGCGACGTCATGGGCCGCATCGACATTGTCACGGGCACGCTCGGCAAGGCACTGGGCGGCGCTTCGGGCGGCTTCACGGCGGCCCGCAAGGAAATTGTCGGCTGGCTGCGGCAACGTTCGCGGCCCTACCTGTTCTCCAACTCGGTGGCGCCGATCATTGCCGCGACGTCCATAGCGGTACTCGACCTGCTGGACAGGGACAGCTCGTTGCGCGAGCAGCTGCACGCCAACGCGGCATATTTCCGCGAGCAGATGACCGAGCGTGGCTTCGATCTCAAGCCCGGCGAACACCCGATCATCCCGGTCATGCTCGGCGACGCGCGGCTGGCGACAGAAATGGCCGACAAGATGCTGGAACGCGGCATTTATGTCATCGGTTTCTCATTCCCGGTCGTGCCCCGCGGCGAGGCCCGCATCCGCACCCAGATGTCGGCGGGACTGACCCGCGACCAGCTCGACCAGGCCGTTGCGGCGTTTACTGAAGTAGGACGTGAACTTAAGGTCATAAGCTAATGAAAGCATTAGTAAAAGCGAAGCCCGAACGCGGTATCTGGATGCAGGATATCGAGCCGCCGAAAGTGGGCCACAATGACGTGCTGATCGAGATCACGAAGACCGCCATCTGCGGCACGGACATCCACATTTACCAATGGGATGAATGGGCGCAGCACACCATCCCGGTGCCACTGACCGCCGGCCACGAATTCTGCGGCCGCATCGTGGAATGTGGCAGCGAAGTCAGGGGTTTCGAGATCGGCGACCGTGTGTCGGCTGAAGGCCACATAACCTGTGGCGTGTGCCGCAACTGCCGGGCCGGCCGGCGCCACCTGTGCATGAATACCAAAGGCGTGGGAGTCAACCGCCCCGGCGCCTTCGCCGAGTACCTGGCGGTGCCGGCTTTCAACGTCTTCAAGCTGCCCGACTCGATCACCGACGACATGGCGTCGATCCTCGACCCGCTCGGCAACGCCACCCATACGGCGTTGTCATTCGACCTGGTCGGCGAGGACGTGCTGATTACGGGCGCCGGCCCGATTGGCATCATGGCCACGGCGATCGCGCGTTATGCAGGTGCGCGCCACGTGGTGATCACCGACGTCAACGATTACCGCCTCGACCTCGCCCGCAAGATGGGCGCCTCGATGGCGCTCAACGTCACCCGCGAATCCATCGACGACGCGATGCAGGAACTCGGCATGGTCGAAGGATTCGATGTAGGCATGGAAATGTCCGGCAACGGCGACGCGTTCGAGGACATGCTGCGCACCATGCATCATGGCGGCAATATCGCATTGCTCGGCATTCTGCCCGAGCATACCGGGATCGACTGGGACGCCGTGATTTTCAAGGGCCTGACGCTCAAAGGCATCTACGGTCGCGAGATGTTCGAGACCTGGTACAAGATGGCGAGCATGCTGCAGAGCGGTCTCGACATCGACCCGATCATCACGCACCACTTCCCGATCGACGAGTTCCAGCCCGCGTTCGACCTGATGGAATCAGGCCAGTCGGGCAAGGTGATCCTGCACTGGAGCTGATAGCTAGCGGATATCGCAGAAGCAGTGCGAGTAGACGCCCTTGGGGTCGTTGAAACGCAGCATCGGACCCGCCTTGCTCGCCACGTCACTGGCGAGGTCGTCGACCAGCGTGCGCTGACGCGTCCAGTTCGACACATCGAATCCCGTCGCCGATATTGTGCCGAGCAGGTCGACCAGCATTTGCTCCCCGGGTGACAGCCGCTGCTCGATCAGCTTCGTGCCGTACTCGCCGTCTTCCATCTCGGCCAGCTCCGCGGCCGCTGCGATGGCGTCGTCCAGCCCGCCAAGCGCATCGACCAGTCCGTGAGCCAGCGCGTCGGCGCCAATCCACACCTGGCCTTGCCCGATCTCGTCGACGAACTCCACCTCGAGCTCTCGTGACTCGGCAACGTTGCTGATGAAATCCCGGTAGCCATCGTCGATGACCAGCTGGAACAGGGCCTTGGTCTGCTCCGACATCTCGCGATCGGGCCGCAGTTCCCCGGACCACGGCGTCGTTCCTATGCCGTCGACCGCAACACCGATCACGTCGAGCGTGCGCTGGTAAGTCGGGAACATGCCGAATATACCGATTGACCCTGTCACCGTGGACGGGCTGGCGATGACCTTGTCCGCCTGCATGGCGATCACGTAACCGCCCGATGCCGCCACGCTACCCATCGACGCGACGACCGGCTTGCCGGCCTCACGCAGTGCGATCACCTCGTGCATGATGATGTCCGACGCGAACGAGCTGCCACCGGGGCTGTCGATTCTCAGCACCACGGCTTTGACCTCGTCGTCATTGCGGGCTTCGCGCAGGAGTCTTGCGGTCGAATCGCCGCCGACAAATCCGGGCGGCTGCGAACCGAACAGGATCTCCCCGGACGCAACGATAACCGCCACGTTCTCCGACCTGACGTCACTGCCTTCCAGGACACGCATCTGCGCCAGGTACTCGTACATTCCTGCAGAGCGATAGGAATCCGGGTAGTCCGGATCTTTGCCGACGTAGTCGATCAGCAGGTCCCGGACTTCGATGCGATTCAGCAGGTCATCGACAAGTCCTTCTTCCCTTGCGGCCTCCGCGAAGTCGCCACCGTGCGATCCGACCTTGTCCAGCAGTCCGTCCGTAAACGCCTCGATGGCGCCTGCATCCAGCCCGCGGGCGGTCTCGACGTCGAGCTTGTACAGGTCCCAGAGCTGCTGCACCAGTCTGCCCGAGGATTCCCGGTCCTCCGGCGACATGTCCATGCGTGTGTACGGCTCGACGAACGACTTGTGCGTCCCGACCCGGAATACATTCCAGTCGATGCGCAGCAAGTCGATCGCATCTTTATAAAACGTTCGCCAACGGCCATAGCCTTGCATCAGCAGCAGGCCATGGGGATGCAGATACACTTCGTCGGCATGCGCCGCCAGGAAGTAAGCCTGCTGGGACAGGAAATCGGCGCTCGCGATGACGGGCTTGCCCGACGACTTGAAGTCCTCTATGGCAGCGGCCACCAGCTGCAACTTGGTCAGCCCGCCGCCGAGCATGCTGCTGAGTTCGAGGTGCAGCACCTCGATGCGGTCATCGTCCTTCGCGTACTCGAGGGCGTCGACGATGTCCTGCACCAGCGTCTGTGGCCGGCCATCGCCGGCGAGTTCGGCCAGCGCCCGGTCCAGAGGATGCCCTTCGACCTGCTCGACGAGATAGCCATACGGCGCAACAACCAGCGCCGCGCGATCGGGCAGCGTCAGGGGCGTGTCCTGCATGGCACCAAAGACCAGCATGAAAATGAACACCAACAGGATGAGGTGCAGGACCTTGCGGACGCTGTCAACACCGCTCCAGATGGCGGCAAACAACCTGCCGACCAGGCTTTTTCTACTCACTGATTGACTATTCCTCGTAATAGATGCGGAAGATCCGGCCACCGTGGTCGTCGCTGACCAGCATGGACCCGTCACTCAAGAAAGCGATGTCCACGGGCCGACCGCCTACCCTGTCGCCCTTGTGCCAGCCGCGGGCGAACGGCTCGTAAGAAACCGGCACGCCGTCTTCCATCTCTACGAGCATGACACGGTAGCCAATCTTTTTAGACCGGTTCCACGAACCATGTTCCGCAATAAACAGCTGCCCGCGGTACTCGGGCGGAAACATGGCGCCCGCATAGAATTCGAGCCCGAGCGCCGCGACGTGCGGCCCGAGCTGCAGCGCGGGCTCGACGAAATCCTCGCAGCGCCTGCCGTTACCGAACCCGGGGTCGGGAATCTCGCCAGCGTGGCAGTAGGGAAAGCCAAAATGCAGCCCCGGCCGCGCAGCGCGATTCAATTCGTCCGGAGGCTCATTGTCTCCCATCATGTCGCGGCCGTTGTCAGTGAACCAGAGCTCTCCCGTATCCGGATGCCACGTAAAGCCAACGGTGTTCCGGACACCCTGCGCAAACGTCTCGACAGCCGTGCCGTCCGGGTTCATGCGCCAGATCTGCGCGAATCCCTCGGCATCGCGCTCGCACACGTTGCACGGCGCACCGATCGCGACGTACAGCTTGCCGTCCGGACCAAAACCGATGTACCGCCAGCCGTGATGCCGCTCGCCGGGCAGACGCACGTTGACCTCTTCCGGCGCCGGCTGCTGCGTGATCCGGTCCATGATGCTGCGGTACACCAGGATACGCTCGATTTCTGCAACGTAGAGATCGCCGTTGTGGAAGGCGATGCCATTGGGCATGTTGAGACCGCTGTCAATCTCGATGACCTGCGGATTGGCGTCGCCGCTCGGAACCACAGCGTAAACGGAACTCTGTTTGCGGTTCGATACGAAAATGACGTCGTTGTAACCCAGCGTCATCGACCGGGCGTTTGGCACGTTCGCATAGATCTCGATCGCGAAGCCTTTCGGCAGCTTGATGTCGTCGAGATCAAGCTCCGCCGCCGCGACCGGACCCATGGTCAACGCGACGATGGCCAACAGCAGGCTGGGTCTTGCTTTCACCGCTCTCCTCCCGTCAGGAGCCGGGCACCAACCAGAGGGACAGTCCCGGCCAGAACGCAATTAGTATGACAGACAACATCAAAATAATCAGGAATGGGAAAGTCGCCGAGTAGACGTGCATGATCGGCTTTTCGAAACGATAGCTCGCGATAAACAGGTTCAGACCGACCGGCGGCGTCATGTAGCCGAGTTGCATGGCCGCAAGAAATACGATGCCGAGGTGCACCGGGTGCACGCCGTACTGAGCCGCAATCGGCAGGATCAGCGGCACAACCAGCACGATGGCCGAGAATATGTCGAGTATCGCCCCGAGTATCAGGAGGAAGATCAGCAGCAGGATCAGGAAATTCACCGGGCTCGAGACGAGGCCGGAGACGTACTCCAGCAGCATCTGGGGGATACCGGCGCTAATCATGTAGTTGGTGGACGCCAGCGACACGCCGAGGATTATCAGGATTCCGCCAACGAGCACCATCGACGCGCGAATGATCCGCGGCATCTCCCGCAGCGGGATCTCCCGGTGGATGAGGACCTCGACGATCAGCACGTAGAGTGCGGTAACGGCAGCGGCCTCGGACACCGCAAGGTAACCGGAATAGATGCCACCCAACACGACGAACGGCAGCGGGATTTCCCAGATCGATTCGCGCAGAGCAGAGCGCGCCTCGCGCCAGGAGAAGCTCGCCAGCGAACGGCGGTTATGGCGGTTGACCCACAGGCTCCACGCCGACAGCATCGCAAGCATGACCATGCCCGGCATGATGCCCGCGAGGAACAGGTCGTCGATCGACACCTCGGCAATGACGCCGTACAGAATCAGTGGCAACGACGGCGCGAACAGCAGACCGAGGCTGCCCGACGATGTAACGAGACCCAGGTTGAACTTGTCGTCGTAACCGTCGTGCTTGAGCGCGGGATACAGAATGGCGCCCAGCGCGATGATGGTGACGCCGGAAGCGCCGGTGAACGCCGTAAAGAACGCACACGCCGCCAGGGCGACCAGCGCAAGTCCGCCCGGCATCCAGCCAATCATGGCGCTCGTGAGGCGCACGAGTCGTTTTGGTGCATCACTCTCGCTCAGCACATAACCCGCAAACGTGAACAAGGGGATCGCGGCGAGAAACGGCAGGTCCGCAATGCTCTGGATCTCGAGCGCCATGTTCATCAGGTCGGTGTCGTCGCGGTGAAATCCGACCATGGCGCTCGTCGCGATGATCGCAAACAGTGGCGCTCCCAGCAGGGTCAGCAGCAACAGGACGAGGCTGATCAGCATCATGCCGGGTCCCTCCCGGCAAAGAGCCTGCCAAGCACGAGGCAGGCGAACCGATAGCTGATGAGCGCGAACGCAAGCGGCACGATGACGTGGGCGATCCAGGCCGGCGTGTCGATCAGCACCTGGTCTTCGAACTCGATCTCGAGCTGCAGGTATCGCCAGGCCTGCCATGCGATGACCGCACTGACGACAGCCGCAAATACATCGACCAGCGCTCGCGAATACCTGATGACACCATCGGGCAGCACCTGGGACAGGACGTCGATGCGAATATGTCGATCATCTCGGCTCGCCGCGACCGCCCCGATCATCGCCAGCCACAGGACCATGAGCTTGATCAGTTCGTCTGCCCAGACGAAGCCAGTCTCGAACACCTCGCGCAGCACGATCTGGCCGAAGGCCAGGACAATCATGCCGCCCAGCATGACGACGAGCGCGATATTCTCGAGCCGCTGCCCCAGTCGATCGAGGCGGGAGAACAGCGTGCTGAGACCGGAACGCACGATCAGTTGCCAGCTACCGTTCCCTGGCCGCTGCGATACTCCTCGACGTACTGCATCATTCGCTCATAAAGATCGAGAGAGAAATCTCCCTTTACGGCCATGCTGCGATTGGACTTGGCCAGGACGTCCCTGATTCGCGCCTTTTCGCCATCGGCCGGCGCCACGAGTTCGATCCCGGCGTTCAGAAGCGCCTGCAGAGCGTCTTTGTTATCAACCAGGTTTTTCTCGTTGAACTCCGCGTACAGATTGTCCATCACTTCACGGACGATCTGCTGGTCGCCGGGCGCAAGCTTGCCGAATGACCGCTTGCTGACCGCCATGAAACCCATGGTGTAGACGAGCGGCAAGTCGGTCACGTAGCTGACCTTGGTGTGCCACTGCAGGACCAGGGCCCCGATTGGCGAGACCGCGACGATATCGATAAGCCCTGTTTGCAGACCCGTCAATACATCGGTCATCGGCAGCGTAACCGGCGACAGTGACAACGCCTCCATCGAGGCATAGCTGATGGTGTCGCCCTCGGGCACCCAGACACGCTTGCCTTTCAGGTCCGCGAGACCCTTGACCGGTTCATTCGACATCAGGACGGCAAATCCGGTTGCCGCGAAGCCGAAGGTGACAAACCCCTTATCGCTCATCCCGTCCCGGAGTGTCTGGTCGAGACGGTCGCGCACGTACGCCGCTTCCTCTTCGGAATCGAAGACGAGCGGCAGGCCGTAGAGACTGACATCCGGGTAAATGCTCTGTAACGCAGACGGTGTGAATGCGCCGCCGTGCAGGTTGCCGATGCGGATCTTGCCCAGCACCTTGTCGTCGTTACCCATGACGCCGCCGCCATAGTATTTGATCTCGACTCGCCCGTCGGTGCGCTCTTTGATCTCCTTCGCACCAGCCCGCATTGCTTCCATCCATGCA
Source organism: Woeseiaceae bacterium (assembly GCA_030066735.1). GTDB lineage: Bacteria > Pseudomonadota > Gammaproteobacteria > Steroidobacterales > Woeseiaceae > UBA1847. The sequence continues at coordinate 11,324 of JASJBB010000097.1, forward strand.
GAGCCTTCGGGAGTAACCGTGGCGATCTTGAGTACCGCAGCATTGCCGGCACTACTTACGAACAAAGCCAGCGTAAGAAGAATCAGTTTTCTCATCGACATACCCTTGTGATCAGAAGTAATCATTAGCATCGGCCTGCAGCAGCAAGGCTTCCTGCTGGGCCAGAACATTGGTCAGGGTCAAGCCGTCGGCATACGGGTCCGACTCTAACACTTCGACAACCAGGCGATCGTGCAATTCCCTGTCGTACAACAGTTTTGCGTAGCCCTTGGCGAATTCGACCTTGGCGCTGAGATCCCTGCCGCCGGACATTGCGATGGCCTTTTCAAACTGCACCCTGGCCTCCTCCGGTTTACCGCCGAGGGCGGGCGGCCTGAGCGTCAGAATGATGCCGAGATACATATGCGCGGCGCTTTTCGCCGAGTCGCCCGCTATCTCCAGGTAGCGTTTCACGAGTGCTTCAGCTTGCGGTAGCTCCGCCAGGCTATTCCAGTCCGAACTGTGAGCGCGCAGGTAGGCAAGCGTGGCGAAACTGTAGAGGTAGGCCGCCTCGGCGTGCTGCGCATCGAGGCCGTCCAGAGTGGCCACGAATTCGTCGTAGGTCAGCTCGCGCCAATTACAGGCTGGCGGATACTCGATGCAGATCCCGCGCAGCGCATATTCGCGGCCCCGGGAGGTAATTCTCGATGCCCTGGCGGGATCGTCGACGAACACTGCGCCAAAAGACGCATAGAGATTGGCGGCAGCGCCCAGCATGGCGGGGTTATCGGGATTGTCATGCACGAAGCCGTCCATCATGATCATGTAGGACGGCATGCCGGCCCGGACAGTCTCCGGATCGTCATTGTTGAGAATTCCGCTCGACAGGCTGTCGGCAAGGCCGCTGGCCGCATTCGACACCAGCGACGCGCAGCCGCTCATGAGCGCGCCAGCCAGCACCAATCCGAGGATTCCCGTTGTTCTCATGCCCGTCTCCTGCCAAGCGAGGCACGACTATACGGCCCCACCATTGCGGGCGCAGTGTTTTTTGTCTGATTTTTTGCTGATGACGGCCGGAATTGCACCGGACCGGTGCAGCCCTAGATCTTTTCCTTGATCCTGGCTGCCTTGCCCGTGCGTCCGCGCAGGTAATACAGCTTGGCCCGGCGCACATCGCCGCGACGCTTGACCTTGATTGAGTCAACCAGCGGGCTGTATGTCTGGAACACGCGCTCCACGCCCTCGCCGTGCGAAATCTTGCGGACCGTGAACGATGAGTTGAGGCCGCGATTGCGCTTGGCGATGACAACACCCTCGAATGCCTGCAGGCGCTCGCGGTTGCCTTCCTTAACCTTGACCTGGACGATGACCGTATCACCCGGTGAAAACTCGGGGATTTCCTTGCTCATCTGTTCCTGTTCGATTGCGTCGATAATCTTGCTCATGTCTGCCTACCCGGGCGATCGTCAGTCGCGCCCCTGCTCATTCAAAAATTCATCCAGCAGCTTGCGCTGCTCCTTGTCCAAGTCCAACTTCCTTACCAGGTCCGGGCGCCGCAGATAACTGCGACCCAGGGCCTGCTTGTAGCGCCAGCGAGCTATGCGGGCATGATCGCCCGATAACAGCACGGCCGGCACCCGCATGCCGTCGACTACCTCCGGCCGCGTGTAGTGCGGGTGGTCCAGCAAACCGCCCATGAACGAGTCCTGGGCTGCCGACTCATCGTCACCGAGCACGCCCGGCAACAACCGCGTGACGGCGTCGATGACAGCCATGGCTGCGATCTCACCGCCGGACAAGACGAAATCGCCTAGCGATAACTCCTCGTCCACTTCGTTCTCAATCAGCCGCTCGTCGATACCCTCGTAGCGGCCCGCCAGGAGTACAAAACCCTCCAGGCTGGCCAGGCGTTTCGCCTCGCCCTGGTCGAACACCTTGCCGGCCGGGGACAGGCAAATCACCGGGCTACCCTCGGGCGTCGCTTCTCGCGCCCGGCGGATGGCCTCGGCCGTTGGTTCGTATTTCAGAACCATTCCCGGTCCGCCGCCGTATGGCCGGTCATCCACCGTGCGATGCACGTCTTCGGCGTAGTCCCGCGGATTGTGGCAGCTCAGCACGAGGTGCTGCCGCTCCACCGCCCGACCTACGACGCCGTATTCGACGACCTGTCCGACCATGTCGGGAAACAGGCTGACAACGGCAACTTGCATGATGTCAGTCCCAGTCCCAGTCGACGGTGATCACGCCATTGTCGAGATCAACGTCGAGAATCACTTTTTCCACCACGAACGGGATCAGCCGCTCGAGTTCTCCCTGCACGACCAGCACATCGTTGGCGCCGGTCTCCATCAGGTAGGCGACGTTTCCCAATTCGGTTCCGTCGCGGCGAACCACCTGCAAACCTTCGAGATCCGCCCAGTAGTAGCTGCCGTCACCTGCGTCGGGCATTGCCTCCCGATCCACTGCGATGTCGCAATCGACCAGGACTGCAGCCGCGTCGCGATCGTCCACACCGTCGAGGTGGGCGATGACGGTCTTGCCGTGACG
>JASJBB010000098.1 GCA_030066735.1 Woeseiaceae bacterium
TTGCGAATCGTCGGGTCGTACTTCTTGGTCTCCAGCTTTTCGGGATGGAGCTTCTTGTTCTTCGCCGTCGTGTAGTAGTGTCCTGTGCCGGCGCTCGACACCAGCTTGATCTTTTCGCGATTACCTTTGGCCATGTGCTTGCCCTCCGATTAAACGCGTTCGCCGCGCGCGCGAATGTCTGACAGCACCTTCTCGATGCCGTGCTTGTCAATGATGCGCATGCCCTTGTGGGAAACGCGCAGGCGTACCCAGCGCTGCTCGGATTCCAGCCAGAAACGCTTGTTCTGCAGGTTGGGCAGAAAACGGCGGCGGGTCTTGTTGTGGGCGTGAGAAACGTTATTTCCCGTCTGCGGGCGCTTCCCAGTAACCTGACATACCTTGGACATTGCTGTAAGTCTCTGATTTTACAAAAGGTTGCCCACGGCCTGTGAGCAAAGAGCGGGACTTTATACCAGCCTGAGAAGCGCAATTCAAGGGACCCCGGCCGCCCGCCGGGGCGGGCTCCTACAGGAGTCCTCGAGAGGCCATCGACGTGGCCCGTCCGGCGCCGATAATCAGGTGGTCCAGGAGCCGGATATCGACGAGCTCGAGGGCGGATCGCAGGCGTTTCGTGATGCGCTCGTCGGCCTGGCTGGGCTCGGCCACGCCCGACGGGTGATTGTGGGCAAGGATGACCGCAGCGGCATTGACGGCCAGCGCTTCCTTGACGACTTCCCTTGGATAAACGCTCGTACCGTCGATCGTGCCGCGGAACAGCTCGACGAAGGCGAGAACGCGGTGCCGGTTGTCGAGGTACAGGCAGCAAAAGAGCTCGTGGCCCAGGTGCTGCAAGCGGGCCTGCAGGTAGGTCTCCGTGTCGGCCGGGCTGCGGATGGCGTCGCCGCGCGACAAGGATGCCTCGTAGTAGCGCCTGCCGAGTTCGGGAATCGCGAGAATCTTCGCGGCAAGGGCCTCGCCAATGCCGGGCTGGGCGAGCAAGGAGTTCCTGTCCGTCTGCAGCAGTCCGCGCAGCCCGCCGAACGACGCGAGTAACTCGCGGGCAAACCCCACCGAGCCGTCGGAGCGGCCCTGCAGCAGGGTGGCAATCAGTTTGGCGTCACTGTCGGGCATCAGGAGCCATTGTCAGGCTCCTGGCCGAACCCGCAACGCGTCAATCCGCCCCGGACGACCCGTTTTGAAAAAGCTCCATGGCCACGTCGAGCGCCTGCGCCGGTTCCGCCTCGACGTCGACGGGAACGCCGACACCTTCGATGCGCCCGTGTGCGACCGAGTAGTAGTCGGCAACGGGCAGGCTAACAATGAAACCGTCGGCGACGTCGAACATGCTTTGCGAGAGCATCTCGCCGGCGGATCGGCGACCGATGAGCGTGGCCGCGCCGGAGCTGCGCAACGCGTCGGCAGCCATCTCGGTAGCCGAAGCCGAGCGCTCGTCCAGCAACACGTAAACGGGGCCGTCGAAGTTCGGTTCCGCCGGCCTGAACTGCACGCGCACGATGTCGGCTTCCTGAACGGCTTTCCAGAAAGCGATGATGGACCACCCCTGCCAGACCGGGGCGGCCAGCGCCTGCTCGGTTGTCGGTGGTTCATCGTGACTGCCGTTCCAGACCTGGGAAATGAAAAATCCCGCGTCGAGCGGTTCGTCGATGACATGTTCGACCAGCGGCTTGACGGCAAAGGCGCCCCCGCCATTGCCGCGCAGGTCGATCACCAGCGCATCGGGCCGCTCTTCGGCGATACGGGCGAATGCGGCCTGGATCTGCTCGATCGTGTCGGCGCCCATCATCGTCCGCACGCTGAGCACGGCGACGTTGCCGGCGAATTCGACCGTCGCGGCCTCGAAGCCAACGCGGTATTCGTCGAAGAAGGCGAACATCTGCTCGGCGGTCTGCGCCGAGCGCCGCAGCTGGAAGTGTGAGAAGGGATCGTTACGCCATAGCCACCGAAACCCGAACAACAGGTCGAGATCGTCAGTCGCGGCCGCCGCGACATGGCCAAGCTCCTCACGGAACTCGCGGTAGCCGGGATGCGCCAGGTCGTCGGGCGCAAAGACCTTGCTCGCAACGACGTCATCGAAGTCGTCGAGAATGGCCACGTAGTCGCGCAACGGCTCGACGCTTGCCGCAGGAACGCCTGTAAACGACCCCGTGAAGATGCCGTTATCGATTTCACCCGAGAGTTGCCCTGCGTCGATGGTGAGCGTGATCGCGCCGTCCTGCCATGGAGCGAGAATGTCGCCGGCGAAACTGCCGTCTTCGTTTCGGACGGCCGAGAAGACCAGCAAGCCATCATCGATGCTGCGTCTCCCGGGAATGGCCTGCAGCCGTTCGAGCGCCCCCGACCGGCTGCGGCCGGCGAGCGTGTCGCCATCGCGCGTGATGTCCAGATAGAACTCGACGGGACCCAGCGGGCCCGACTCCAGCGCCACACGCCAGGTGCTCTCGTTGCCGGCCGCGGCCATGGGCGTCAACAGCAGCAGGGCCGCCAGCAGAACCAGTCGTTGCAGTCGGTGCATGTTCGATACCTCCGTTTTTCGATCAGATGCGCGGCCGCTGCGATTGGATGCAGGCAGGCCGGCGATCGTACTGGCAATGGCACGGGGCAACGGGATAAGCTGCGGCACCATGAACGTGGTACTCGGCATCACGGGTGGCATCGCCGCCTACAAGACTCCGGAGCTCGTGCGGCGACTGCGCGAGCGCGGCGCCGACGTGCAGATCGTGATGACGGCGTCCGCGGCCGAGTTCGTTACCGAAACGGCGCTGCAGGCCGTCTCGGGACGGCCAATTCGGTCCAACCTGTGGGACAAGGAGGCCGAAGCCTCGATGAGTCACATCGAACTCGCCCGCTGGGCCGATGTCGTGCTGATCGCGCCGGCGACGGCCGAGATCATGGCGCGCTTGGCGTCGGGCGCGGCAGCCGACCTGCTGACCACGCTGTGCCTCGCGACCGAGGCGCCAATAGCGATCGCGCCGGCGATGAACCACGTCATGTGGAGCAACCCGGCCGTGCAATCGAACCGCGCGACGCTCGAGCAACGCGGCGTGCAGATGCTCGGACCCGATCACGGTTCCCAGGCCTGCGGCGAAACCGGCGCCGGGCGCATGCTCGATCCCGACGACATCGCGGCACTCGTGTTCGGGCCGGATCTCGGTGGACGGCCGGTGGAGGGATCGCTGTCCGGCAAGACCGTTCTGATCACGGCCGGGCCGACCCGCGAACCGATCGACCCGGTGCGCTACATCACGAATCGCAGCTCCGGCAAGATGGGCTATGCGCTCGCGCGCGCCGCCGCCGGCGAAGGCGCCAGCGTCATACTGGTCAGCGGACCCGTGAACCTGGCCGAGCCGCGCGGCGTGGACGTCGTCCACGTTGCCACGGCCGAGGAAATGTACGCAGCCACGCATGACCGAATCGGTGACGTCGATATATTCGTAGGCGCCGCCGCGGTCTCGGACTACCGGCCGGCCGATGCGCGCGAGCAGAAGATCAAGAAAAGCGAGGAGACGATGCACATCGAACTCGTGCGCTCCAAAGACATCCTCGTGTCGGTGGCTGCGCTCGATGACGCGCCGTTCACGGTCGGTTTCGCCGCCGAGACCGAAAACGTCCGCGACTACGCGCTCGGCAAGCTGCAGAACAAGAAGCTCGACATGATCGTGGCAAACCAGGTCGGCCGCGACCGCGGTTTCGACCAGGATGAAAACGCCGTTGACGTGTTCTGGGACGGCGGCGAGCAGTCGTTCGGACAGGCTGCAAAGACGGAACTTGCCAGGGACATCATTGAACTCGTCGTAGCGCGATACACGGCGACCCGAGGCGCTGACACACAACCGGCACTACCGAAACTCCATGCGATCGATTGAACTGAAAATACTCGACTCCCGGCTTGGCGATTCCATCGAACTGCCGCACTACGCAACCGGCGGCTCGGCCGGCCTCGACATGCGGGCGTGTATCGACGAGCCGTTGAATGTCGACCCCGGCGAGACGGTGCTGGTGCCGACCGGGCTGGCGATTCACATTGGCGATCCGGGCCTGGCCGCGGTCCTGTTGCCGCGCTCGGGCTTAGGTCACAAACACGGTCTCGTGCTTGGCAACCTGACCGGGTTGATCGACTCCGATTACCAGGGACAGGTATTTATCTCCTGCTGGAATCGCAGCTCCAGCAGCTACGAAATCCGGCCGGCCGAACGCATCGCACAAATGGTCTTTGTGCCCGTCGAGCAGGTCAGGTTCGAAGTGGTTGAGGAGTTTGCCGACAGCGACCGGGGCGACGGCGGCTTCGGTCACTCGGGGACGATCTGAGCTACGCTCGTCGATTCTGACGGCGCCTTGCCGGCCAGCCCGGTCTCATCGTCGTCGAGACCCTTGAGCCGCTTGAAGCGCTTGATGTCGCCGTCGAAGCGTTCGCGAATGTCTTTTTCTTCGTTGCGGAACTGGCTGAGGTTGCTCTCATGGCGATCGATGGCGCCCTCGGTTTCCTGGATTTCGGCAACGAGGCTCGGGTCGATCGTCTCGGCGTTGGGGTCGGCGCTGTAGGGCTTGTAACGCCCGGCCTCGAGCTTGAGCTGGTCGAGACGTCGAGCCAGGTTGCGCAGGTAGAGTTCGGTTACGCGCGCCTGGGCCCGGAACAGTTCCACGCGGCGGTCGCGGTGCATCTCGATTTCTTCAATGCTGACGTAGGTGTTCAGCAGGGCCTGGTCGGCGCGCCGCTGCAGTTCTCTTTGCAGTTCCAGCTCAGCGGCTTTCTTCTCGGCGGCGAGCTGCTCTTCGGTCTTTTTGCCTTCGAGGTGTTCGACAGCGACGCCCTGGTCGTTGAGGCGTTCTTTCGGCTTGTCGGCGTACTCGGGCGGAATGCGGTCACCGTAATGAATGACCCCTTCGTCATCTTCCCACTTGTAAGTGCCACGCTCCTGCTGGGCCGCGACCGAGAGCGGCAGCAAAACACAAAGAATCACTGACGAAGTTATTATTCGCATAGCGCCACTATGCCACGCCTGTTGCCCAAAAAGTTTGCGCTGGTTCGCGCTTTTGCAGCTTAGACCGCCGCGTGTATCTTGTAAAATCTTTAGCGATTAAACAGGAATTTCAGCGACTTAGGAGAGCACCCCGTATTTTCGCCGGTAATCGACGACCGGATCGAGGTATTCCGCATATTCCTCTGATTCTTCAAGGATATCGATCAGGTCGTTGAGCTGAATAATGCTCGATACCGGAATGCCGAGGGACTGTTTGAGCTCCTGCACGGCAGACAGGGAGCCCTGGCCGCGTTCCTGGCGATCCAGCGAGATCGCGAGCCCCGCCACTTCGGCGCCCGCCGTGGAGATAATTTTGTAGGCTTCGCGCACCGCCGTGCCGGCCGTGATGACGTCATCGACGATCAGCACGCGGCCACTGAGCGGCGCGCCGACGATGCTGCCACCCTCGCCGTGCGCTTTCGCTTCCTTGCGGTTGAAGCTGTACGGAACATCCATGTCCTGGTGCTCGGCCAGCGCGGCTGCCGACAATGCGGCCAGCGGGATGCCCTTGTAAGCCGGTCCGAAAATCATGTCGAAGCGAATGCCCGACTCGGCAATCGCCGCCGCGTAATAACGCCCGAGCCGCGCCGCGGCGTAGCCGGTGTTGAACAACCCCGCGTTGAAAAAGTACGGGCTGACACGCCCGGACTTGAGCGTAAACTCGCCGAAGCGCAATACGCCGAGTTCGAGCGCGAGGTCGATGAATTCTCGTTTATAGGCCTGCATGGCGTGGTCTTTGGGTATGATGGCCGCCTTTGAACAGCCTGCCGCAGTATGACACGCGGTACGTGACGGAGAAACAGCTTGTTTCGTGTTATCAGCCTCAACGCCAACGGCATCCGGGCCGCGGCCCGCAAGGGGTTTTTCGACTGGATGAGAAACCAGGATGCGGACGTCGTTTGTATCCAGGAGACCAAGGCGCAGGTGCACCAGCTGGGCGATGCGCTGTTCTCGCCGGCCGGTTATCACTGCTACTACGAAGATGCCGTGAAGAAAGGTTACAGCGGCGTTGCCATCTACACGCGCCAGGAACCGAAGAAGGTCGTTCGCGGTTACGGCGACCAGGAATTCGATGACGAGGGCCGCTATCTCGAGGTGCAGCTGGACGGTATCAACGTCGTCTCGCTGTACCTGCCGTCCGGCTCCTCGAGCGACGAGCGGCAGCAGGCCAAGTACCGGTGCATGGACTCGTTCACCGAACACCTGCACAAGCTGCGCCGCAAACGCAGCGAGACGATCATTTGTGGCGACTGGAACATCGTCCACAAGGAACAGGACATCAAGAACTGGAAGTCCAACCAGAAAAACTCCGGCTGCCTGCCCGAGGAGCGCGCCTGGCTCGACAAGGTGTTCGGCGAGTACCGCTGGGTTGATGCTTTCCGGAGCATCGAGCAGGAACCCAACCAGTACACCTGGTGGTCGAATCGCGGCCAGGCCTGGGCCAACAATGTCGGCTGGCGCATCGACTATCACGTCGTTTCGAAAGGACTCGGCGACAAGGTGCTGAGAACCGAGATTTACAGGGACGAGCGTTTTTCCGATCACGCGCCGCTGATCATGGATTACGATTGGCCTGATGGAGCCTGACCAGCAGAGCAACTGGCGCCAGTACCTGCAAAAGCGGGTACTCGTTATCTTCTTTCTCGGATTTTCCGCGGGCCTGCCGTTTGCCCTGGTTTACTCGACGCTGACGGCGTGGCTCGAGACGGCGTCCATCGATCGCAGCACGATCAGCACCTTTGCGTGGCTGGGCTTTGCCTACAGTTTCAAATTCGTCTGGGCGCCAATTGTCGATTCCACGCGCCTGCCATTGTTGTCGAACCTGCTCGGGCGCCGGCGGTCCTGGATGCTGCTCGCGCAGCTAAGTATCGGGTTGGCCCTTTTCGTACTGTCGCAGGTCGACCCGGCCCTGAACATCGAGGTGTTCGCGGTCGTGGCCTTCGCGGTAGCGTTTTCGTCCGCGACGCAGGACATCGTCGTCGACGCGTACCGCATCGAGTGCGCCGAGATGCGCATGCAGGGGGTGCTCGCGGCTTCCTACCAGTACGGGTACCGAATTGCGCTGATCTTCAGCATGGGCGGCGCGTTGATCCTGTCGGACTACATATCGTGGGCGCTGACCTACCAGATCATGGCGCTGATGATGGTCATCGGTCTTGCCGCGACGCTCTGGGCTGACGAGCCGGAAGAGATCACCGAACGTTTCCGTGCACCCGCTGGAAGGATGGCCGACAAGCTCGTCGCCTGGTTCCGGCACGCCATCGCCGAACCCCTCGGCGATTTCGTCCAGCGGTTCCGCCGGTTTGCGCTGGTGCTGATCGTTTTCATCTCGCTGTATCGCATCAGCGATTACGTGCTCGGCATCCTCGCCAACCCGTTCTACCTCGATCTCGGCTACACGGGGACGCAGATCGGCCTCATCGCGAAGACCTACGGCGCGTGGGTCACGATCGTCGGTATCGGCGCCGGTGGCTGGGCGGTCCTGAAATTCGGCGTGGCGCGGTGCCTGGTCACAGCCACGGTGCTGATCGCATCGACCAACCTGTTCTTTGCCGCCATGGTCCTGGTCGGCCCCGAGCCGTGGATGCTCGCCGTGACGATCACGGCCGACAACATCGCGCAGGGCTTCAGCGGCACGGTGCTGATCGCCTTCCTGTCGAGCCTGGTCAACGTGTCCTTTACGGCGACCCAGTACGCGCTGCTGAGTTCGATCATGTCGCTGTTCCCGAAACTCGTGGCGGGCTACGCCGGCAATGTGCAGGAGTCCGTCGGCTGGCTGGGTTTCTTCCTGTACGCGGCCGCGCTGGGCGTTCCCGCGATCCTGCTGGCCGCCTATGTCGCCGCCCGCCATGGCCGCTACGTGGGCAATGGCAACAGCCCGTGAAAGAAGTCGCCGTAGGGAAGCTCGACGAGATTGCCGATCCCGGTTGCCGGGAATTCTCGATTGGCGAGGGCGACTGGCCGTTTCGCGGTTTCGTGGTGCGCCAGGGCGACGCGGTCTACGCGTACCAGAATTTCTGCGTGCACGTCGGCCACCCGTTGAACTGGGCGCCGGACAGCTTCCTGACGAAAGACCGAACCTCCATCATCTGCGCCTCGCACGGCGCGCAATACGAGATCGATACCGGCCTGTGTTTCGCCGGGCCGTGCCGGGGCAAGTCGTTGCGCAAGGTCGACGCGGAGATTCGTGACGGCGTGGTCTACGTCACGGGGCCCGACAGCGTGTAATCGCCCGCTGGGGCGGGCTCCTACGACTCCTTGTCGAGGAACTCGAGCGGGTCGTGAAAGCCGGCCGGCATCTCGTTGCTGGCCGTACCCTTGTAATCGTCCGGGTCCATGTCCACCGAGCCCGACCAGTCTTCCGGCGCGGCAATCTCCACGAGAAACAACTCGCGCCAGGCTTCCGCTTCAACCTCGTCGATGGTGCCGTCGAACATCTGGATCTCGATCGTCCTGTCGTCCTCGTCGACAGCGACAACCTCGAGCAATGCGCCGTCGGGACGCCGGAACCACTTGCCAATCGTTGGGTAAACCATCGCGCGAACGCCTCGTCAGTTTCGTCGAACCTCTCTCTTAGTTATAGGGCAATTCTGTCGAAACGCCAGTCGACGATGCTGTGCCCGTGGCGCAGTCCGCGGCGTTCGAACTTGGTCACGGGCCGGTCTAACGGGCGGTCACCCTGGTGCTCGCGGCGTTCGGCGCAGTCAAAGTGCTCCGACGCGGCAAACACCGCGTCGATGTGCTCGGCGTAGTTGGCCCAGTCGGTGGCAATGTGCATCGAGCCATCCGGCGCCAGCCGGTCGGCGCACAGCGCCAGGAACCCGGGCTGCACGATGCGGCGCTTGTGATGCCGCTTCTTCGGCCAGGGGTCGGGAAAGTACAGGTTGATGCGGGCGAGGCTGCCGCTCCGGAGCTGGTGTTCGAGCACCTCGATCGCGTCGTGCACGACGAGTCTCAGGTTGGAGACGCCGGCCTTGTCGGCGGCGATCAGGCAGTGGCCGACGCCGGGGTCATGCACCTCGATGCCGAGGTAGTCCCGGTCGGGGCGGTCGGCCGCCATCTTGACCAGCGTCTCGCCGTTGCCGAAGCCGATTTCCAGTACGACCGGCGCGCGGCGCCCGAAAACGGCCTCGAAATCGATGGGACTCCCTGAATACTCGATGCCGTAAGCCGGCCAAAGCTCCTCGAGCGCACGCTGCTGCGAGGCGGTCAGCCGGCCGGCGCGCCGAACGAAGCTCCGGATCGGCCGATGATGTGGCTGTCGTTGCTCGGCCATGCCGGCATCACCGTGAAAGCCTGATCGGGCCCATCTTCTCGGGATGGTGTCCCGAGACCGCCGAGTAGAACGACCCGATGATCGCCATGTCCCGGTCGCGGTCGCCTGTCAGGGTGATCGTCGGTCCCAGGCCCAGGCGCTTGTTGCCGTAGTCCAGGAAACCGAGCACGACAGGAACGTTGGCGCCTTCGGCAATGCGGTAGAAGCCACTCTTCCAGTTGTCGGTCCTGCTGCGCGTGCCCTCGGGGGCCAACCCCATGTAGAAGTCGTCGTACTGGTCGAAAGCTTCGATCGCCTGGGTCACCGACGAGCCTGCGCGCTTGCGATCGAGCGGAATGGCGCCATTGACGCGCAGCAGCACATTCAGCGGGAACCAGAACATCGAGTCCTTGACGAACCAGCGGATCTCGAGGCCCATGTAGACCTTGTAGACGATGGCCCAGAATCCGTCCCAGTTGGAGGTGTGCGGCGCCGCGATAACCACGGCCTTGCGAACGACGGGTTTCTCGCCGACGGCGGTCCAGCCGCCGAGCCAGAGCAGGAAGCGAGCAACGTGGGGCAGGATCATTCCTCGGGCTTCCTGTCGTCTTTGGCGGCTTTCTCCAGGAATGCGGCCAGGTTGTGCAGTACCACCGGCAGCTCCTTCAGGATGCCGCGAAGTTGCGGCAGGTTCTGGCGAAGATCCTCGAGGATCGCGCGCGGCCCGACCTGCTCGTTCATCCAGCGCTTCATCACGGGATGGGCGGTCTTCCAGAGATCGAGCTGCGGGTACAGCTCGCGCCCGAGGCCCTCGATGTTGAACAGCGTTTTGTGCAGCAGGATCATCTGCGGCTGGACTTCGACGTCGAAGCGCTGCGCAACCCGGAACAGGCGCATCAGCAGCTGGGCAAACGAGATTTCGGAGAGCGGCTTGTTGAAGATCGGCTCGCACACCGTGCGCACAGCCGTCTCCAGCTGGTCGACCCGCGTTCCTTCCGGCACCCACCCCGAGTCGAGGTGCAGCTTCGCGATGCGGTGGTAGTCGCGATCGAAGAACGCGAGGAAGTTATGCGCAAGGTACTTCTGGTCTTCGGGGCTCAGCGTGCCGACGATGCCGAAGTCCACGGCCGCATATTTCGGTCTCTGCGGGTCGGTATGAATCACGAAGATGTTGCCGGGGTGCATGTCGGCGTGGAAGAAGTTGTGGCGGAACACCTGCGTGAAGAAGATCTCGACGCCGTTTTCGGCCAGGCGCTGAATGTTCGTGCCCGCATCGAGCAGCGTCTGCATATCGCTGATCGGTACACCGAAAATACGTTCCTGCACCATGACTTCGGGACGACAGTAGTCGTAGTAAATGTCGGGCACGTACAGCAGTTCCGAGTCGCCGAAGTTGCGTTTCAGCTGCGCCGTGTTTGCCGCTTCGCGCATGAGGTCGAGCTCATCGATGATCGTCTTTTCGTATTCGGCGACGAGTTCGAGCGGGTGCAGACGATCGGCGAGCGACCAGTAGCGATCCGCGAGCTCCGCCATCCAGCGCAGCACCTCGAGATCGCGTTCTATTTGCTCCTCCACACCGGGGCGGAGCAGCTTGACGATAACCTCGGTGTCGTCGTCGAGCGCGGCGGTGTGGACCTGCGCGATCGACGCGGCGGCATGAGGTTCGACGTCGAAGCGCTTGAATACCTCGGTGACGGGCTGTTCGTAAGCGGCCTCGAGGATGCTGACGGCCTGCTCACCCGGAAAGGGTGGCACCAGGTCCTGGAGCTTCGCCAGTTCGTCCGCGATATCCGGAGGCAGCAGGTCGCGGCGCGTCGACAGGGCCTGGCCGAACTTGACGAAGATCGGGCCGAGCTCTTCGAGCGCAAGCCGTATCCGGACACCGAGCGGGGTCGAGCGGTCTACCTTGCGCGGCGCGAGGAAGAACAGGAACCTGAGCGGCCTCAGGAAATGAACGGCATCGATTACCTCGTCGAGTCCGTAACGGACGAGGATCCGCTGGATCCTGAAGACCCGGCCCAATGGTCGGCGACGATGGATCATTTCCGGCCTCGCTCCAACCTGTCGAGTCGCGCCTCGGCCCGCTCGACATCGTCGCGGAGCGTCTGTACGTCACGCGAAAACCGCCCCATCTCGTAGCCGGACGGAATGTCCCGCTGTTCTTCCTGCAGGTACTCACGGAGGTTGGCCGCGAGGATTTCGCCCGATCGCCGTCCCCAGTCTGCGGCCTGCCTGAGCGCAGATCCGACCTGGTGCGCGGCGGCGTCGCCAATGAGGCTGGCGAGTTCTTCCTCGGGGTCGGGTCGCGCAAGCTTCAGGAGGCGCTGGAACTTCTGTCCGAGGTCGGCCTGGCCGGTGATCGTGATCCCGGTATCAGCGAGCGCAGCGATGTCGCCGCCGGCGAACGCCATTCGGGTCAGCCCGGACAGCGGTCCTTCGACCAGGACATCCGGCTCGTCGCCAGGCTCACTGCTCGCCTTGAGTTCGCCGGCTTCGACCGTGAGCGTCAGGGCGAGCGCAGAGCGCGCGACGCGTACGGCGAAGCTCCTGCCCTCCAGCTCCGCAGCGAGCTTCTTCGCCGGTGTCGTTTCGGCAAGCGTCTTGTTGACGCGCGCGACGAGCGGAGTGAACAGGGCGTCCAGCGCTTGCATGACGGGTGCGTTCTAGAGCCGGTAGCCGACGTGAAGCGCAACGATGCCGGCGGTCAGGTTGTGGTAGCGGCAGCGCTCGAAGCCTGCCGTTTCCATCATTGCCTTCAGGGTTTCCTGGTCCGGGTGCATCCGGATCGATTCCGCGAGGTACTGATAGCTGTCCTCATCGCCGGCCACGAGGCGACCCATCAACGGCAGGATGCGGAAAGAGTAGAGATCGTACGCTGGCTTGATAGCGGCTGATGGCTGCGAGAATTCCAGTACGAGGAGCTTGCCGCCTGGCTTCAGTACACGGTACATCGACTCGAGGGCGACATCCTTGTCGGTCACGTTGCGCAGGCCGAATGCGATCGTGATGCAGTCGAAGCTGCCGTCGGCGAAGGGCAGGTTCTCGGCGTCGACCTGCGCGATCGACGTGTTGGCCGCGACGCCGCGGTCGACGAGCCGGCGCCGGCCTTCTTCGAGCATGGCAGCGTTGATGTCAGCCAGTACGACGTGTCCTTCCGGCCCGACTTTGGCGGCAAACTTCGCCGCGAGATCGCCCGTGCCGCCCGCGAGGTCAAGCACCGCCTGGCCCGGGCGCACATCGGCCGTCTCGATCGTAAAGTGCTTCCACAAGCGATGCAGACCCCCTGACATGAGGTCGTTCATCAGGTCGTAGCGACTCGCGACCGAGTCGAATACGCCTTTTACGAGTGTGGCTTTTTCGCCGGCTGGGACCGTGCGGTAGCCAAAATGAGTCGTGTCGTCCTGGGGAGGCATCGCGGGAGATCAGGCTTTTTGGCGAGCATACCCTGCGGCTTCGAGCCGGTCGAGGTAGTCCTGCCAGTTGTGCTCGTATTTCTCGCCGAGCTCGCGCAGGTAGTCCCAGTTGTAAAGACCGGTGCTGTGGCCGTCATCGAAGAAGAGGCGGACCGCGTAGTGGCCTACCGGTTCGATGCGGGTGATGCCGACCGCTTCCTTGCCGGTCTGCAGGCGCTCCTGCCCTGGCCCGTGACCGCGCACCTCCGCGCTGGGGGAGTACACCCGCAGGTATTCGAAGTCGAGTTCGAAGCGCGCGCCGTCTGCGTAGGCGAGCTCGAGTACGCGGGACTTGTTGCGGAGTTTCAGTTCGGTCGGTGCGTTCATGGTTTGCCTCGAAACAGTCGCTCGTCAGGACGAGCTCCAACAAAACCTGTTGGTGCCCGCGCCCGCGGGCGGCCCGCTAGAGAATATACCGGCTCAGGTCCTCGTCTTTCGACAGCTCCGCAACGTGCTCGTCGACATAGCCCGCATTGACCTGGACATGCGTCCCGCTCTTGTCCGACGCCTCGAAGGAGATCGACTCCAGCAGGCGCTCCATGACGGTATGCAGGCGGCGGGCACCGATGTTCTCGGTCGATTCGTTCACGTGGAAGGCAACCTCGGCGATACGGCGGACGCCGCTATCGGTGAACTCGATATCGACTTCCTCGGTGGCCAGCAGCGCACTGTACTGGTCGGTCAGCGAGGCGTCGGGTTCGGTCAGGATGCGGACGAAGTCTTCCGTCGTGAGCGATTTGAGCTCGACCCGGATCGGGAAGCGGCCCTGCAGCTCGGGGATCAGGTCCGACGGTTTCGCCACGTGGAATGCTCCCGACGCAATGAACAGGATGTGGTCGGTCTTGACCATGCCGTACTTGGTGTTGACCGTGGAGCCCTCGACCAGCGGCAGGAGGTCACGCTGGACGCCTTCCCGGGATACGTCGGCGCCCTGGGTTTCGGAGCGTCGCGCGACCTTGTCGATCTCATCGAGGAAGACGATGCCGTTTTGCTCGACCGCCTCGATAGCCTCGGCCTTCACCTCTTCCTCGTCGAGCATCTTGGCGGCTTCTTCGTCGGTCAGGTGCTTGAGCGCTTCGGCCACCTTGAGCTTCTTGGTCTTGCGCTGGC
>JASJBB010000099.1 GCA_030066735.1 Woeseiaceae bacterium
CAGAACTCACCGAGCACTTCGGTGAGCATAAGAAAGACCACCACAGCCGCCAGGGTCTCCTCAAGCTGGTCAACAAGCGGCGCAAGCTGCTGGACTACCTTAAGGACAAGGACCAGGACCGCTACCGCGACCTGATCTCCCGACTGGGTCTGCGCCGTTAATCCGGCGAGCTGTCAATACGCAATGGTTTGAGCCGCGCGTTGTGCCTTGAAGGGCCTGCGCGTGCTTTGCCGTTGCTGTCATAAATACACAGAGTCAATAAAGTGAAATCAATCAGAAAGTCGTTCCAGTATGGGGAACACCAGGTCACCCTCGAGACGGGTGGCATCGCGCGCCAGGCAGATGGCGCAGTCTTGGTCGATATGGCGGAAACCGTCGTGCTCGTTACCGCCGTTGGCCGCAAGGCCGCGGATCCGGGCCGCGACTTTTTCCCGCTCACTGTCAACTACCAGGAGAAGACCTACGCCGCGGGCAAGATCCCGGGAGGCTTCTTCAAGCGTGAAGGGCGCCCCAGCGAAAAAGAGACGCTGACGTCTCGCCTGATCGATCGACCGATCCGTCCGCTGTTCCCGAAAGGGTTCAAGAACGAGGTCCAGGTCATCGCAACGGTCATGTCGCTGAACCCCGAGGTCGATCCGGATATTCCGGCGATCCTCGGCGCTTCCGCGGCGCTGGCGATCTCGGGCATGCCGTTCGCCGGCCCGATCGGCGGCGCGCGCGTCGCCTACAAGGACAACAACTACGTCCTCAACCCGAACGCTTCGGTTCTCAAGGAGGCTGACCTCGATCTCGTCGTCGCCGGTACTGCAGATGCGGTACTGATGGTCGAGTCCGAGGCCAGTGGCCTAACAGAAGACGTCATGCTTGGCGCCGTCATGTACGGCCATGAGCAGATGCAGGCGGCGATCAGTGTGATCAATGAGCTGGCGGCCGAATGTGGCAAACCTGCCTGGGACTGGCAAGCTCCGCCGGTCGACGAGGCGCTCGCTTCGGCGGTCGCAGGGCATGCCGAAGGCGGTCTTGCCGATGCTTACCGGATCACCGACAAGCAGGATCGCCAGGCGGCGGTCGGCGGCGCCAAAGAGGGTGCCATCGAAGCGCTCGCCGGTGCAGAGGATGCCGAGTACTCGGTCGACGACGTGCGCGGCGCGTTGTCCAAGCTCGAGAAGACGATCGTCAGGCAGCGGGTCATCCAGGGCGAGCCGCGCATCGACGGACGCGACACCAAGACGGTTCGGCCGATCGATGTCGAGATCGACGTGCTGCCGCGAGCTCACGGTTCGGCAGTCTTCACGCGTGGTGAGACCCAGGCCATTGTTACGACGACGCTTGGCACCGGGCGCGACGCGCAGATCATCGATGCGATCGAGGGTGAACGCAAAGAGCAGTTCATGCTGCACTATAACTTCCCGCCATACTGCGTTGGTGAGACAGGATTTATTGGCTCTCCGAAGCGCCGCGAAATCGGCCACGGCAAGCTTGCACGTCGCGGTATCCAGGCCGTAATGCCGGATCTCGACGACTTTGGCTATGTCATTCGTGTCGTGTCCGAGATCACCGAGTCGAACGGCTCGAGCTCGATGGCATCGGTCTGCGGCACCAGCCTGTCACTGATGGACGCCGGTGTGCCGATCAAGGCGCCGGTAGCCGGCGTTGCCATGGGTCTCGTCAAGGAAGGTGATGAATTCGCCGTCCTTACCGACATCCTCGGTGATGAGGACCACCTTGGCGACATGGACTTCAAGGTCGCGGGTACCGAGCAGGGCGTAACCGCACTGCAGATGGACATCAAGATCCAGGGCATTACCCGCGAGATCATGGACAAGGCGCTCGACCAGGCGCGCGATGCTCGTCTGCACATCCTGGGCGAAATGAACAAGGTCATCAGTGCCCCGCGTGAAGAAATGTCCGAGTGGGCGCCATCGATCATCGCGTTCAAGATCGACCCGGAGAAGATTCGCGACGTCATCGGCAAGGGCGGTTCGGTCATCCGCGCCATGACCGAGGAGACCGGGGCCACGATCGACATCGAGCAGGACGGCACGGTTCGCATCGCATCGGTCGACGGCGCCTCCGGCAAGGAAGCGCAGCGCCGCATCGAGTTGATCACCGCCGACGTCGAGGTTGGCCGGGTCTACGAGGGCAAAGTCGTGCGCCTGATGGACTTCGGGGCCTTCGTCTCGATCCTGCCAGGTAAGGACGGCCTCGTGCACATCTCGCAGATCTCGAACGAGCGCGTCGAGAAGGTCAGCGACAAGCTGTCCGAGGGCGACGTCGTCAAGGTCAAGGTCCTCGAAGTCGACCGGCAGGGCCGCGTCCGGCTGTCAATGAAGGAAGTCGAGGCAGCTTAAAGCTGCTCCGAGAGGAAATCGATAACACGCCGTGGCAGGTAGTACTTAGGCCGCCACGGCGTTCCTCCTTCTATAAATCCAACGTGTCCGCCGCGTCTGGACGCTTCAATCTGCACAGCGTCCGATAATTGCTCTTCATCCGGAATGACCGCCGGGGTCATGAACGGGTCGTCGAGCGCATTCACGATGAGAGTCGGGCAGGCAATATTCCTCAAAAACTGTGCGGAACTGCAGCTGTCATAGTAGTCGGTGACATCGGCGAACCCATGCAGCGGGGCCGTGACGGCGTCGTCAAACTCGAAAAAGTCTTCGGCGGCCATGGCGCGATCCCAGTCAAAGGCCGCCGTGTCCCTGTTGAATTTCTGAGCTGCCGCATTCTTCATGTTCTTTAAAAGAAGTCGTTGGTAAAACCTTGAAAAACCGTGCTTTAGTGTCTCAGCACATACGTGCAGGTTCAAAGGTACACAAACGGCGGTGGCGGCCTGAAGCTGCGAGTCGGCGCAAGACTCCCCCAGGTACTTGAGCAGGATATTGCCGCCCAGGGAGTATCCGACGGCCATGACAGGTCCGGTTTGACCCTCCTGGTGCAACGTCTTCAGGAAATGGCGGATATCGTTGGTTTCGCCGGCGTGGTACCGCCTGGGGAGCCTGTTTCGATAGTCCCCGCAGTCGCGAAAGTGCAGCACGCAGCAGCGCCATTGATGCTGCAGTGCGGCGCGCAGCATCATTTGGGCGTACGTAGACTCGGCGGAACCTTCCAGGCCATGCAGCACGACCAGCAACGGTGAGCTCTCGGGAAAGAGATCGCCGGCCTCCGGCCAATCCACGGCAGTATTGTCCCCGTCCGGAAGTTCCAGCACCTCCCGCCGCATACTGAGTGTGGGCTCTGCCGCCCAGGGCATGGAGGGCAGGATCGTCTGCAGGTGGCGCTGTCGCAGCCACCACGCGGGGCGGAATTCGCTCTCGAAGATGCGTTTTCGGTTCTTTTCGGCGCTCATATTCCAGCCAAAAAAATGGCCCCCCGCTTGCGCAGGGGGCCTGCCGTGGAGTGTAAACCCCTTCAGGCTTTGCAACAGGGGGCGGGGGAGCGTATCCCCGTTGCCCCGCCAACGCTAGGGCATCTGGGGACCTGATGTCAAGGGATTTATGCTGTTGTGATCGGAAAAACCTTTTAATTCAGATAGATAGCGGCGCAACGTGCTTTCCAGCTGGCTTGCCAGTGACTGCGGGTCGGTCTGGCCATGGCAGCGTATCACCTGGACCAGGAAGGCCTCGCTGAGCACGGATGCACTTTGCTGTTCCTGGTCGCTGATCACCTGCAGCAGCACCGAGCGCGTGATATCCGCGCCGGTTTTTTTGTCGACGACGACGAATCGGCGCTCATCGACCACCAGCCGACGTACATCACTCAACGTGATGTAGCGGCTTTCTTCGGTGTCGTACAGGCGGCGGTTCGGGTATTTCTTGATGATTCGAGACGTGCTCATGCTATTCCCTTGGCAGACGCGCGCTGGATGGCGCATACCATAGCCGATTCCGGCGACTACGCAAGTTCGGCTGGGGATGCCGGAATCTCTTCGATGCCGGTCAGGACCGAGATGTCCCAGTGTTCGTGCGCCCAGCCCCAAAGCGAGGACAGTGAGGCCGAGCGCAGCTCTTCCGGGGGCTGCTGCCCAAGCAGACGCAGCGCATGGAACAGGTTCTTTGCGGCCTCGTCGAGCACAACCCCTGCGGCGCCGTGGCTTTTGCTGAGTTTCTGGCTGCGTTCGTTGACGGCCACCGGCAAGTGACAATATCCGGGCGTGCGATAGCCCAGCAGCTGTTGCAGCCAGATCTGCCGCGGGGTCGAATCCAGCAGGTCGATACCGCGGACGACGTCGGTGATGCCCTGGAGCTGGTCGTCGACAACCACCGCCAGCTGGTAGGCGATCAGGCCATCGCGGCGCAGGATGACGAAGTCACCGGATTCGGGCTCGAGCGCCTGCGACCGGGGTCCCTGCAGCCGGTCGGTGAACTGCACTGGCAGGGCGTCAGTCCGCACCCGCAATGCGTATTCGTCGGCCTCGCAGCCGCTGCGGCAGGTGCCGGGATAAATGATGCCCAGCGGCCCTCGAGGCGCAGCTGCAAGGTCGCGCCGGGAGCAGGCGCAGGGGTACGCCATTCCGGACTCGAGCAAGGTCTCAATGGCCTGCTCGTGGGCCTCCCGGCTGGCGCTTTGCCAGGTAACCGGGCCGTCCCATTCGAACCCGTGGGCATCGAGGGCGGCGAGAATCTCGTCGCCTGCGCCCGGCTGTTCGCGTGGTGGGTCGATGTCTTCCACGCGCAGCAGCCATTGGCCTGCACGGCAGCGGGCCTCGAGGTAACTGGCGACGGCAGCCAGCAGGGAGCCGAAGTGGAGGGGGCCGGTTGGTGAAGGCGCGAACCGGCCGATGTAAGGTCTTGCGGCGCTTGGGCTAGCGGTAGCGATCGTCCCGGTCTCGGAACTGGCGCTCCGCGAGTTCCCGGCGTTCCTGCGCCTCAAGGCACAGGGTCGCTACCGGGCGGGCCTCCAGCCGCTTGAGCCCGATTTCCTCACCGGTCTCATCGCAGAACCCGTAGGAACCGTCCTCGATGCGCGCCAGCGCGGAGTCGATCTTGCGCAGCAGCTTGCGCTCCCGATCGCGCGTGCGCAGTTCCAGGCCAAACTCGGACTCCTGGGTTGCGCGGTCGTTCGGGTCCGGGAAGTTGGCCGCCTCGTCCTGCATGTGGTGCACGGTTCGGTCGACCTCGAACATCAGCTCGCGTTTCCACGCGCTCAGAATCTGGTGGAAATGGTCCAGCTGACCCTGGCTCATGTACTCCTCGCCACGCCTGGGCTTGTAGGGGTCGATCCCGTGGATCGGGCCGGACAGCAGCGCGGCGCGCGAGCGCGCACTGCGGGCAGGGGCTCTCTTCTTGCGGGCAGGTGCTTTGCGAGCGACCTTTTTCTTGCTCGCTTTCTTGGCGACCTTCTTCTTGCTCGCCTTCTTAGCCACTTTCTTCTTGGCGGCCTTCTTCTTGCTGGCCTTTTTCGCGACCTTCTTCTTGCTCACCTTTTTGGCGACTTTTTTCTTGCTGGCCTTCTTGGCCGTCTTCTTCCTGGTCACTTTCTTCTTGCTCACCTTCTTGGCAACTTTCTTCCTGGCGACCTTCTTTTTGCTGGCCTTTTTCCTCGCCACTTTTTTCTTGCTCACACGTTTCGACGCCACCTTCTTGCGGCTGGCCGTCGTCTTTTTCCGCTTCTTGCTTGCGGACTTCTTTGCGGGCATCTGGAGCTCCTGCCGGATCGAGAAAAGGGCGGGATTATACATTGATGGCGGGCGCATGGAACCCCATTTTCCGCGCAATTTTTAAAGGTGCTGGAGGCCGCACCGGCGTTCGTTTTATTGCACGAATTCCATTACACTAGCCCGATTTGACGGACTCTGGCGTCTGACACCCTATGCGACTCAGCAAAATCAAGCTTGCTGGCTTCAAATCCTTTGTCGACCCCACCAATATCACTTTCCCCAGCAGCCTCGTCGGTGTCGTTGGGCCGAACGGATGTGGCAAGTCGAACGTGATTGATGCCGTGCGCTGGGTAATGGGCGAAAGCTCTGCCAGCCGGCTTCGTGGCGATTCCATTACTGACGTGATTTTCAACGGCTCGAGCTCGCGAAAACCCGTCGGCGCGGCCTCGGTGGAGCTCCTGTTCGACAACAGCGAGACCACGCTGGAAGGGCAGTACGCCAAGTACGCTGAAATTTCCATTCGCCGCGAAGTGACCCGCGACGGCATTTCGAACTACTTTCTGAACGGCACCCGCTGCCGGCGCAAAGACATTACGGGGGTCTTTCTGGGCACCGGGCTCGGTCCGCGGAGCTATTCGATCATCGAGCAGGGCATGATCTCCCGGCTGATCGAGGCGAAGCCCGAGGAGATGCGTGTATTTCTCGAGGAAGCGGCGGGCATCTCCAAGTACAAGGAGCGCCGCCGTGAAACGTCGAATCGCATCAAGCATACGAAGGAAAACCTCGATCGCCTGATGGACGTGCTCGAGGAAGTCGAAAAGCAGATCAAGCACCTCGATCGCCAGGCGAAGACTGCTGAGCGTTATGGCAGGTACAAGGACGACGAACGGCGCACGGCGGCCGAGTTGCTGGCGCTGCGAATCCAGGACCTCGATGACCATGCTGCGAACGCCGACCGTGAGCTGGCCGAGCGCAAGACGCGGCTCGAAGCGGCGATTGCCGAACAGCGCAAGCTGGAGTCGGGAATTGAGGAACTTCGTATCCGACAGACCGAGCGCAACGACGAATTCAACGAGGTCCAGGCACGGTACTACAAGGTCGGTTCCGAAATTGCGCGCCTCGAGCAGTCGATTGAGCACGCGCACGAACTTCGTGAACGGCAGACACGGGATCTGGAGCAGGCGACCCAGGGTGCACGCGAAATTCGCGAGCACATCGACAAGGATCAGACCGAAATTGCGCAACTCGAACTGACGTTGAACGAGTTGGTTCCGGGCCTTGAGCAGGCTCGCCAAAGCGAATCGTCGTCGGCTGAGTCCCTGCACCGTGCCGAGGAAGCGCTTGCCGAGTGGCAGGAGCAATGGGACGCATACAACCAGCGGGTCAACGAGGCGCGGCAGCAGAGCAACATCGAGCAGACGCGTTCCGAGGAAATCGAGTCACGCATACAGAGTTTCTCGGAGCGCCGGCAGAAGCTGGATGAGGCGCGTTCGGGCGCCAGCGCCGAAGGCCTGCAAGCAGAACTCGACGAATTGACCGCGCAGGAGCAACGCAAGCGCCAGGCGCGAGAAGAATTTGACCGTCACCTGGCCGACATGGCGGACAAGATCCGCAAGTTGCGCGAACAGGACACCAAGCTGTCACGGCTGGTCGAGGAGCGCCGTGCCACGCTGCATGCGGCCGAAGGCAAGTACGCGTCACTGGAGGCGTTGCAGCAGGCAGCGCTCGGCGAAGGCGACGAGGGCATCCAGGACTGGCTCGAGCATTCGGGTCTGGATACCAACAAGCGCGTGGCGCAAAAGCTCGACGTGGAAGAGGGCTGGGACAGGGCCGTCGAGACAGTACTCGGCGACTACCTGCAGGCGATCTGCGTAAGCGACATTACCCCGGTGACCGAAAGCATCGCCCGTCTGCGCAGCGGCAACCTGATGGTATTGCAGGAACAGGCCAGCGACCCGGAACTGTTCGACGTGTCGGACACGCTTGCTGCGAAGGTGTCGGGCGCGCCTGCTCCCATCCACCGCATCCTGTCGCAGGTTCGCATCGCCGGGTCGCTCGGTAACGCATTGGCGCAGCGGGAATCCATGGGCGATAACGCCTCGGTCATTACCGCCGAAGGCATCTGGCTGGGACCGGCCTGGCTGCGAGTGTCGCGCGACAAGGACGCCAAGGCGGGCGTATTGTCCCGGGAGCACGACATGCGTCGTCTCAAAGGCGACATTCGAGAGTGTCAGGCGCGCTTCGAGAGTGCGAAAAAACTGCTGGGCGATGGACGCATGCGCCTCGGTCAGCTCGAAGAGCGCCGCGAATCGCTGCAGGCGGATGCGACAGCTCTGCTGGGCGAGTACTCGGAAGTCAAAGCCGCCCTCGACGCGACGCAGTACCGCATGGATCAGGCCAGCGCGCGGCAGGCATCCATCGCCGAGGAATCGAGCGAACTCGACAGTCACAAGATCTCGGCGGAAGAACAGCTGCGCGAGTCACGGCGAAACTTCAACCAGGCGGCCGAATCGCTCGAGGAAATGGAGGCGCTGCGCATTGGCCTGGAAACACGGCGCGATGAGCTCCGCGACGAGTTGCGCCGGGTGCGCGAACAGGCGCATGAAGATCGGCAGACGGTGCAGGACATCACGATCCAGTTCGAAAGCCGGCGCACGAGCAAGGAGTCGGCTGCGCAGAATCTCGCGCGCATGCGGTCGCAGCTGGCGCAGTTCGAAGGGCGCGAGATCGAGATTCGCGAACAGCTCGAGCAACGCCAGGCGCCTTTGGAGGACAACAAGAAAGCGCTGGAGGACCAGCTTGCCAATCGCATCCATGTAGAAGGCGAGCTATCCGCTGCCCGCAAGCTCGTGGAGGAAGTGGAGGCCGGGCTGCGCGAACGCGACCAGCAGCGCATGCAGATTGACCAGTCCGTGAATGACGCGCGAACCGCGGTCAGTGAAGCAGAGATGGGCGCTCGCGAACTGCTCGTCAGGCGCGAAGGGTTTGCCGAGCAGCTGGCAGCAACCGACTTCGAGTTCGACGCCTTGATGGAAGCGATCGACGAGTCCGCCGGCATCGAGGCCTGGGAAGAGAAACTGGAAAAAGTCAGGCGTCGTATCGACCGGCTTGGGCCGATCAATCTTGCGGCTATCGACGAATTCAAAGAACAGTCGGAGCGCAAGGAGTACCTCGATTCGCAGCTCGAGGACCTCAACAATGCGCTGGAAACGCTCGAGGGCG
This sequence comes from Woeseiaceae bacterium, assembly GCA_030066735.1. Lineage (GTDB taxonomy): Bacteria > Pseudomonadota > Gammaproteobacteria > Steroidobacterales > Woeseiaceae > UBA1847. The sequence goes on from JASJBB010000099.1 coordinate 8,822, forward strand.
CGATTCGCAAGATCGACCGCGAGACCCGGTCACGGTTCCGCTCGACGTATGAAGACGTAAATGCCGGATTCCAGCGCCTGTTCCCGAAACTGTTTGGCGGCGGTCACGCCTACCTGGAATTGACAGGCGACGACCTGCTGTCGGCAGGCGTCACCGTGATGGCGAGGCCACCCGGCAAACGCAATAGCACGATCCACTTGCTGTCCGGTGGTGAGAAAGCGCTGACGGCGGTTGCGCTCGTGTTCGCCATCTTCGAACTCAATCCCGCGCCGTTCTGCCTGCTCGATGAGGTCGACGCTCCGCTCGACGATGCGAACGTCGGCCGCTTCTGCGACATCGTGCGCGAGATGTCGGAAAAGGTGCAGTTTGTTTTCATTACCCACAACAAGGGCACGATGGAACTCGCACGCCAGTTGACCGGGGTGACCATGCAGGAACCCGGTGTATCGCGACTGGTATCCGTGGACCTTGACGAAGCTGTGAAGATGGCAGCGAGCTAGGACATTGCTCGATGGACGGACTGCGCTGGCTGTTGTTGTTCTTCGGGATACTGGTCATTGCCGGTGTCTACCTGTACAGCCGGCGCGAGCGCAATAAAGCTGACGAAGAGCCCGCCCCCGAGCAGCGACTGGCGCCGACCCTCGGCGACGAATACGAACCGGAACCCGCCCCAGAGGCCGTTGAAACGGTCGCAGCGCCCCTTGAAGCTCCCCAGGAAGAGGCGGGAGTGCAGCCTAGAATCGTTACGCTGCGTCTCATAGCGCGCGACGGCGGTGCGTTCAAAGGCGACGAACTGGTATTGAGCATGCGCGGCATTGGGCTGCGGCATGGCAAGTTCGGCATATTCCACCGATATGACGGCAATGACGAAGAGCGAACCGTCTTCAGTGCGGCAAGCCTGGTGGAGCCCGGTAGTTTCGATCTGGCCAACATCAAGGACCAGGAGATGCCGGGCATAAGCCTGTTCCTGGTCTTGCCGGGGCCTGTCGAAGCCGTGGAAGCGTTTGACATGATGATGGAGGCGGCTCGAACCCTGGCACAATCACTCGATGGCGAGTTGCTTGATGAATCCGGCAGCACGTTGAGCATTCAGCGCGAACGCTATATGCGCGAAGAGGTCATCCAGTACCAGCACAGCAATTCTGTTGCGGAATGAGCGCAAGCGCCGCTGCCAGAAGAGAAATCAAGTCGCTGCGCGAGCAGATCCGGTATCACAACTACCGTTACCACGCACTCGACGACCCTGAAATCCCCGACGCTGAATATGACCGCATGATGCGGCGCCTCCAGGCACTGGAGCGTGAACATCCCGAGTTGATTACCGACGATTCGCCGACACAACGAGTTGGCGACGCACCCGTCGAGACCTTTGGCACCGTGCAGCATGAGGTTCCGATGTTGTCCCTGGATAACGCGTTCGGCGAAGAGGAGTTGCGCGACTTCCACCGCCGGGTCGCGGACAGGCTCGAGCTCGAATTGGAGGCTGATGAACTGAGCTACGCGGCAGAGCCCAAACTCGATGGGGCGGCCGTGAGCCTGCTCTACGAGGATGGGCGCCTCGTGCGCGGCGCTACCCGTGGCGACGGAACGACGGGTGAAGATATCACGCACAACGTTCGAACCATCGAAGCCATTCCGCTGCGTCTGATAGGCAGCGGCTACCCGGCCACGCTGGAAGTTCGCGGTGAGGTGTTCATGCCGAAGGCCGGATTCGAGGCCTATAACGAGAAGGCCGCGGCGGCGGGTGAAAAGACGTTCGTCAATCCACGCAATGCGGCCGCCGGGAGCTTGCGGCAACTGGATCCGCAATTAACGGCGGCAAGACCGCTCGACATGTATGCCTATTCGGTTGGCCGGATAGACGGTGGCGACTTGCCGCAAACGCACAGCGAAGTGCTGGAGCGGCTGCAGAACTGGGGGCTGAAAGTATGCCCGGAGCGCCGGGTGGTCTCCGGTGTCGAGGGGTGCCTGGACTTCTACCGTGATATCGGTGACAAACGCGACGGGCTGCCTTACGAGATCGACGGCGTCGTGTACAAGGTGGATGACCTGCAGCAGCAACGCGAACTCGGTTTCGTTTCCCGGGCTCCGCGCTGGGCGATCGCCCACAAATTCCCGGCGCAGGAAGAGCTGACCACGGTCGAAGGCGTTGAATTCCAGGTAGGCCGCACCGGCGCGCTGACGCCGGTCGCGCGCCTGAAGCCGGTCTTTGTCGGTGGAGTCACCGTGAGCAACGCCACGTTGCACAACATCGATGAGCTGCACCGCAAGGACGTTCGCGTTGGCGATACAGTCACCATACGCAGGGCAGGGGACGTCATCCCGGAGGTCGTGGGTGTAATCAGGAGTCGGCGCCCCAAGGGAACCAGGAAGGTCAAGCTGCCTGAACGTTGCCCCGTGTGCGATTCTGCCGTCGCACGCGAGGGGGATGAGGCCGTCGCGCGGTGCACCGGGGGACTCTATTGCTCTGCCCAGCGAGCTGAAGCGCTGAAACACTTCGTGTCGCGGCGGGCAATGGACATCGAGGGCCTGGGTTCGAAGATCATCGAACAGCTTGTGTCGGCCGATCGCATCCATACGCCGGCCGATATCTTTACGTTGACCCGTGAAGAAGTGGCCGAGATGGAGCGCATGGGCGAGAAGTCCGCGGACAACCTCGTCGCCGCCATTGAGGCCAGCCGGACGACGTCGCTGGAACGCTTCCTGTTTGCCCTCGGGATTCGAGAGGTCGGTGAATCGACCGCGGCGGCGCTTGCGGCCTACTTTGGCAAACTCGATTTGATCATGTCAGCCACCGAAAACGAACTGGTGGCTGTTCCTGATGTTGGGCCGATAGTTGCCTCGCGAATTCGCAGTTTCTTCGGAGAGAAACACAACCGGGATGTCATCCAGGCGTTACGAGATCAGGGCGTTTCGTGGGACGAGTCGGAGCCTCAACGGAGCCCGGCGGACGGGAAATTATCGGGGAAAACATTCGTGTTGACCGGCACATTGCCCAACATGACGAGAGACGAAGCCAAGAAAAAGATCCAGGCACAAGGCGGCAAAGTGACGGGCAGCGTCTCCAGCAAAACCAGCTTTGTTGTTTATGGGGACAAAGCCGGTTCCAAGCTGTCTAAAGCGCAAAATCTCGGTGTTGAGACCATTGATGAGGCCGGTTTAGACCAGTTGTTAAACGCGCCCGCTTCTGAAGAAAGTTAGTTTCAGAAGTAAAAACCAGTGGTTTTCTTCAATTTCACTTGTTGCGGCAGGATAGACCTAACGCCGAAACTTGGGCCATTTTTCCCAAGTCCGGGTTTTTGTTCGCAAATTGACCACAGCGGCAATATATTTTCCGCCCATGCAGAATGACATCCAACGGCAAATTCTTGGTGCTTTTCTAGTCGCACTGCGGCCGATCGCGAGAATTCTCCTTCGTTTCGGAATCGGGTTTCGCGAATTCTCTGAAATCTCAAAAACCGCCTTTGTCGATGTGGCGAGTCGTGAATACGGGCTAAGAGGACGACCGACTAACATATCGCGGGTGGCCGTTATGACAGGGCTCACTCGAAAGGAAGTCCGTCGAATTCGTGAGAAAATTGAAGGTGGAGACCAAGCGGTTGTCGTTAAGGCGACTCCTTTGAGCGAAATATTGCATAGATGGCACGCTGAATCTGATTTCTTGAACGAATCAGGTAGGCCCGCCGTTCTTCCTTTCGCAGGTGATGAGCGATCGTTCTCAGATTTAGTTCGACGGTTTGGTGGCGATATTCCGCCCGGGGCGATGCGAACCGAACTCAAGCGGGTTGGCGCAATTGAGGAAAACGAAAGAGGTGAGCTTCAAGTTATTAAGCGCACAGTTCATCCGAAGGGCGCGCATGAAAAGCTCATCACTGCTTTGGTCCACGCTTTATACCCGCTGGCATCTACTATTTCCCACAACGTTGATCCAGAACGTAATGGAGATCCGTGGACTCAAATCGACACGTTTAGTCAGTCAATTAGAAAGCGCGACCTTACAAGATTGAGGCGAATTAGCTTCGATAGGCTTTCTGAAGTTGCAGAGTCTTTTGATGATCTTTTCATGGCTTACGAAGCTCTGCACGACAAGGACGTTGAAAACGAAGAGACGAGTACCGTCGCTGTCGGGGTCTTTTATTTTGAAGAAACCGACAAATCAGCCGGAGTGGAGTGGTAAGAGTCCCGGCAACATGTGATTCACTTTGAACGCACGGAACCTGGTTTGCCCTGCCATCGTTTAGGCAAGCGAAGACCTATTCACTCCTAGCAAGGTTGAACAAATCTGCCCTGGCTAGCGGAAAATTGCGCGGTCTCATCATTTTTTGCCACTTGGTCACGAGAATTCTCGGTAAGTAATTGCACCGATTGCAATTTGCTAGGCACGCTGACACGCCGCGTCCTACCAAATCTGGGCAATCCGTAACTCATACGGATAAACACAAGATTATCAAGCAGATAGCTACTCACCTAGTGTGGCCAAAATCGCAAAAGAAACCTTTTGTCTTTACATAATACAGGCAAAATCGCGTCTAGAGCTTCGTCAAAATAAACAATAAGATACGCACGCTAGTTGATTCTTACATAAGCTCGATTTAATTTACATATTGCCTCGGAGTCGAATCCCAGCATGGGACATAGCGTTAAAGAGCAGTTAAGACTCGCCTTGAGGATGATGCTGAAGCCGCTGGTTAGGCTTCTGATCAGTCAAGGTGTGTCCCACGGGGACTTTTCTGAGGCGGCGAAAGATGTCTATGTCGAAGTTGCGATAAGGAACTTTGACAAGGGGTCGAGGGTGAACCAGTCGAAAGTAGCAATTTTGACTGGCTTAACTAGAAAGGAGGTCAAGAACGTAATCGATCGCGCAATGAGGGC
>JASJBB010000015.1 GCA_030066735.1 Woeseiaceae bacterium
CGACCAGCAGGCCGCGCCCGAACTGCTGCATCATGACCATGATCTCGACGGGGCCGCCATCGAACCCGCCGTCGTCCTCGGCAAACGGCACCGCGGTCCAGCCGAGTTCGGCGAACATCGCCCAGACGTCGGGGCTGTAGCCGAGATCGCTCGCCGCGTATTGCTGCCGGCGCTCGAAGTCGTAGTCGTTGGTTATGAACTTGTCGATGCTCTCCTGCAGCATCGATTGCACGTCGGTAAACGAGAATTCCATGACGGACTACAGGCCGAGCACGTGCTTGGCGACGATGTTCTTCTGGATCTCGTTGGACCCGCCGTAAATCGACGCTTTGCGGAAATTGAAGTAGGTGAGAGAAGCCTGCGTCTCATTGCCCTCGCCAACGCGTTCCTCCACCGGAAAATCGAGCGCATACTGGGCGGGAACGTAGGGCAGGGCGTAGTATCCGGCCGCTTCCACGAACAGTTCGTCGACGGCTTGCTGCAGCTCGGTCCCCTTGAACTTGAGTATCGACGATTCGGGGCCGGGCGCCTTGCCGGCGGCCACGGCGGCCAGCGTGCGCAGCTCGGTGAACTCCAGCGCCTTGAGTTCCACTTCGACGGCAGCGAGCTTGCGCATGAAGTTGCGGTCGTTGGCCAGTGGCTCGGCGCCCCGGACCGGGCGGCTGGCCTGCCGCCGCAGGTTGCCGAGGCGGTAGCTGGTCTTGGCGACGCCCGCGGTTCCGGTGCGTTCATGCTCGAGCAGGACCTTGCCGTACGTCCAGCCCTTCCCCGGCTCGCCGACCAGGTTCTCCACCGGCACCTCGACGTTGTCGAAATGGATCTCGTTGACCTCGTGGTCGCCCTCGATCGTAATGATCGGTGTGACCGTGACGCCGGGCGACTGCATGTCGATGAGCAGGAAGCTGATGCCCTCCTGGCGGCGTGCAACGTCCGTCGACGTGCGCACGAGGCAGAAGATCCAGTCAGCCCAGTGCCCGAGCGTCGTCCAGGTCTTGGTGCCGTTGACAACGTAATGATCACCGGCGAGGTCGGCGCGGGTTTTCAGCGAGGCGAGGTCGGAACCCGCCCCCGGCTCGGAATATCCCTGGCACCACCAGACGTTGCTCTCGAGGATGTCGGGCAGAAAGCGCTGCTTCTGCTCGGCGCTGCCGAACGTGTAGATGACCGGCCCGACCATGCCGAGGCCGAAGGGAATGATTCCGGGCGCGTTGGCCGCAGCCATTTCGACGCCGAAGATGTACTTCTGCACCGGCGACCAGCCGGTCCCGCCATATTCGACCGGCCAGTTGTAGCCGGCCCAGCCCTTTGCGAACAGGGCTTTCTGGAAGCGGATGAAATCCTCGCGTTCGAGCGGAACGCCGAGTCGCTGCTTGGCGGCGATACCGGCCGGCATCTCGTCGCGAAAAAACGCCCGAACGTCGTCCTGGAACGCAAGTTCGTCGGCGGTAAAGGTGACGCGCATGGAGTGCCCTTGTTGTTGTCGTTGGCGGGACGAAAAATCATGCAGGAATATCGGGCCAAAATAAAGAATGCGGCGGCAAGTTCGGGCAGAATGCGCGAATGCACACTCGTGACGCCCTGGACCGCCCGCTGCACGATTTGCGGATATCGCTGCTGGACCGCTGCAATTTCCGCTGCCCGTACTGCATGCCCGAGTCCGAATTCCACGAGGACTACCAGTTCCTGACGAAGTCGCAACGGCTGACGCACGACGAGATCCTGAAGGTCGCTCGCGTCGCCACCTCGCTGGGGGTGTCCAAGCTGCGCCTCACGGGCGGGGAGCCGCTGCTCGACAAGAAGCTGCCGTCGCTCGTCAGGGGCCTCGCCGAGCTGCCCGGCGTGGAAGATCTCGCGCTGACCACCAACGGCATGCTGCTGGCGCCGGTCGCGCAGACCCTGGCCGACGCGGGCCTGCAGCGCGTGACGATCAGCCTCGACAGCCTCGACGAAGACGTGTTCCGGAAAATGAGTGGCGGACGCGGCGACCTGGCGACCGTCATGCAGGCCATCGATGCAGCATCCGCCGCAGGGCTGGCGCCGATCAAGATCAATGTCGTCGTCGAACGCGCCGTCAACGATCACACGGTGCTGGACCTGCTCGATCATTTTCGTGGCACCGGCCACATCGTCCGGCTGATCGAGTTCATGGACGTCGGCAACCGCAACGGCTGGCGCATGGACCAGGTCGTGCCGTCGCGGGAACTGCTCGCCAAAGTCGAAGCCCGCTGGCCGCTACGCAGCGCCGATCGCAACTACCCGGGCGAAGTGGCGCGTCGCTACGAGTACGCCGACGGGCAGGGCGAGATCGGCTTCATATCGTCGGTCACCGAGCCGTTCTGCGGCTCCTGCAGCCGCGCGCGGCTGTCTTCGGATGGCATGCTTTATACTTGCCTGTTCGCAAGCCGCGGAACGGATTTGCGCGAGCCGCTGCGCAACAATGTCGATGACGACGAGCTCGCCGATATCCTGTCTCGCATCTGGTTGCAGCGCGCGGATCGTTACAGCGAACTTCGGCGTCCCGATGTTGCCGAACACCATGCACTGAGCAAGGTGGAGATGTACCGAATTGGTGGATAGATGGGCAAACTGAGCCACATTGACGAGCACAACCGGCCGACGATGGTCGACGTCGGCGACAAGGTGGCGACCGAGCGCACGGCGCACGCGCAGACGCGGGTCGAATTACCCGCCGAGGTGTTGGCGGAACTCGATAGCGGCGAAATCGCGACGAAGAAGGGGCCCGTCTTCGCGACCGCCATCATCGCGGGCGTGATGGCCGCCAAGAAGACCCACGAGCTGATTCCGTTCTGTCACCCGCTCGGTCTCGAGAACTGCAAGATCACGATTGACGTTGCCGATGAGCAGGCGGTCATCGACTGCCACTGCAAGGTGCATCACAAGACGGGCGTCGAAATGGAAGCGCTGACCGGCGCTTCGGTTGCGGCGCTGACGATCTACGACATGTGCAAGGCGCTGTCGCACGACATCGTCATCGGCACGACTCGCCTGATGAGCAAGACAGGCGGCAAGAAGGACTTCGTCCGTGACGAGTGAGACGCTTTTCGGCCTGGTGCTCGCTGGCGGGCAGAGCCGCCGCATGGGGCAGGACAAGGCCTTGCTCCAGCGTGAGGGGCAGAGCCAGCTGAGTTACATCGCGGCGTTGCTCGAGCGTGTTGTCGGGCAGGTCTTCGTGTCCGCGCGGCGCGACCAGCAGGACGACCCGGAGCGCGGCCGCTTCGAGACGATCGTCGATCGCTACGACGACATGGGGCCTGTCGCCGGCATCCTGTCAGCCATGGACGAGCACCCGGATGCCGACTGGCTGGTCGTGGCCTGCGACCTGCCCAATATCGACGGCGAGACCCTCGAGTACCTGGTCGCGCATCGAGGGGACGAGCCTTTCACGGCCTATCGCAGCAGCTACGGTGGGCTCCCCGAGCCGCTGTGTGCGATCTACGCAGCAGGCAGCGGTGCGCTCTTGCGGCGCTTTGTCGATGACGGCATCCATTGCCCACGCAAGATGCTGATCAATTCCGACACGCGTCTGCTCGAACAGCCGAACCCGGCGGCGCTCGATAATGTGAATACGCCGGATGACCTCGCGGATAGCGTGCTCGAGGCCGCGTCATGAAGACAATCACCGTGCGGTATTTCGCGATGTTCCGCGAGCATGCCGGCGTCGGCGAGGAAACACTGTCGGTCGATGCCGAGACGGCGGCAGACGTGTTCCACGCGACGCAGGACCGGCACCGCTCTACCGAGCCGAGCGGCCACTGCAAAGTTGCGATCAACGATGTCATGGCCGACTGGGACACGCCGGTCAGCGAGGGCGACACGGTGTTGTTGTTCCCGCCGGTTGCGGGAGGCTGACATGATCAGGATGACGACCGCGGAGATACAGCCGGAGGAGTTGCGACGTCAACTGTTTGATCCGGCGGCCGGCGCGTATTGCGGCTTTGAGGGCTGGATTCGCAATCACAACGAGGGGCACGAGGTATTGCGCCTCGAGTACGAGGCCTACGAACCGCTGGCGATTACCGAGGGCGAGAAGATTCTCGCGGAGGCGCGAGAGCGCTACCCGCACCTCAAGGCGCACTGCGTGCACCGTACCGGCATGCTCGAGATCGGCGAATGCGCGGTATGGGTGGGCGTGTCGTCACCGCATCGGGACGAGGCGTTTCACGCCTGCCGGTACATCATCGATCAACTCAAGGTGCGGCTGCCGATCTGGAAGAAAGAGCACTACGCCGACGGCCACTCCGGCTGGGTCAACTGCGAGCGCTGCGCGAAATCTGCTTGAGATCGTCGGGCACGTCGACGTCCAGCGCCGCCGCCTCGCACACAACAGTCGTTACGCGAAACCGCTCGTCATCGAACAGGTGCCGGGCGCCGCGGTCGCCGTCGAGCGCCGCAAGGTTGGCAAAGCACGCTCGCGGTAATAGCGCCGGCGGTCCCCGCGTGCCGTCGTAGGACGACGCGACGATCTCATGGTCGTCGCCGCTCCAGGCGTCGACAACGGCCTGCAAATGCTGCTCGCGAACGAGCGGCTGGTCGGCCAGCACCAGGAGCAAGCCCGTCGCCAGCGAAGACAGCCTGTCTGCGGCGTGCGCAATGCTGCTGCCAATGCCCTGATCAAATGCCTCGTTGACCGCGACGAAGCCGGGCAGGCCGGCGCAGGCGCGGGCAACGGCCGTACTGTCGTGGCCGGTGACCAGCAGCGTGCGATCGCCACAGACGCGAGTCGCGGATTCGAGCGCGAGTCGCACCATCGGCGTGCCGTCAATGTCGGCGAGCTGCTTGGTAGCGCCGAACCGCGAGGCGCTGCCAGCGGCCAGCACGACCGCGTAGATTTCCCGTTCCATGCATCGCTTCTAGCAAAAAAAACCAGGGCCCGAAACTTGCGAGGGCCCGGGCATGTGTGTATTTAGTCAGCAGCATGCCGCTCATCAAGTCGTTAGAAGACGCCAAAGCGCTCGAAGGGAAGGAAGTCGGGCTATCCGATTGGGTCGTCGTCGACCAGCATCGGATCGACCAGTTCGCCGAAGCCACGGCCGATCACCAGTGGATCCACGTCGACACCGAGCGGGCGGCAAAGGAAATGCCGCAGGGTAAGACGATTGCCCACGGCTACCTGACGCTCTCACTGCTTCCTGTATTGGTGAGCGGCTTCGTCGAATTCGAGAATCTCGAACGCGCCATCAACTTCGGCGCGAACAAAGTACGGTTCTACACGCCGGTGCCGGAGGGTGCCCGGGTCCGTGCGCGCGGCACTTTGTTGCAGGCGCGGCGACGGGCCGGTGCGCTGCTGTTAACGTCGGAGGTTCGTATCGAGGTTGAAGGGGAGCGCAAGCCTGCCTGCGTCGCCGAGATTCTCGGCATGTACTTCCTGGGGGATTCCGCCTAGCGGCTGTGCAGCCAACCCGGCAGGAACGAGTAAGGGTCGGTGTCGATGTCCTTGTTCCAGTTAACGCTGTTCTCCGCCAGCAATGCCTGGAAGTCGCCGCCGCGGACCGCGTCGAAGGTCTCTGACGCGCCGCCGACGTGCTGCCCGCCGACATAGATCTGCGGAATCGTCTTCAGGCCAGTGCGCTGCTCGATCACCTTGCGAATCTCACCGCCCCTGTTGCCCTCCTGGTAAGCGACAGAGTCGAGATCGATGGAACGATAGGGGATCTCGTACTCGGCGAACATCTTGCGGACCGACCAGCAGAACTCGCACCACTCGAGCGCGAACAGCACCACCGGGTTCTCGGCATCGTTCGTCACGTCGTCGAAATACTCGACCGCATCGGCGGCGACTTCGACGGCCGGTTCTTCCTCTTCCTGTTCCGGCGGCGGTGGCGGGGCAGAGTCGAAGCGGAAATTCGGTGTCGAGGTCGAGATTTCCAGTTCGTCTGCCGTCATGTCCTCGGTAATACCGTCGAACAGCGGGGTCGTCAGGTAGCGTTCGCCCGTATCCGGGAGCATGCACAGGATGTTGGCACCGGGTTCCGCTTTTTCGGCGACGGCGAGTGCGGCCGCGAGCGTCGCGCCAGCCGAGATGCCGACGAAAATCCCTTCTTCGCGCGCCAGCGCTTTTGAGAGATGCAGCGCGTCGTCACCAGCGACGGGCAGGATGTCATCGATCAGCTCGGCGTCGACGACGTCTTCGGTCAGCCTGGGAATGAAGTCGGGGCTCCAGCCCTGCATCAGGTGCGGGCGGAACAGCGGGTGGCTCTCTGCCACCGAGCCATCGGCGTTACGCGGTTGCGGGATGCCGCTGCCGAGGATGGCCGAGTTGTCTGGCTCGCAGACGATGATTTTCGTCTGCGGGCTTTCCTTCTTCAGGACCCGGGAGACGCCCTTGAGGGTCCCGCCCGTGCCGAAACCCGATACCCAGTAGTCGAGGCCGTCATCGGCGAATGCGGCCAGGATCTCAGGCGCCGTGGTGCGCGAGTGGGCATCAGCGTTGGCTTCGTTCTCGAACTGCCGCACGAGGAACCAGTCGTGCTTCTCGGCCAGTTCGATGGCCTTGGCCAGCATGCCACTACCCTTGAGCGCCGCCGGCGTCAGGACGACTTTCGCGCCCAGGAAACGCATCATTTTGCGGCGCTCCAGGCTGAAGCTCTCGGCCATCGTGACGACGAGCGGGTAGCCCTTCTGCGCACACACCATCGCCAGCCCGATGCCGGTGTTGCCGCTCGTCGCCTCGATCACGGTCTGCCCGGGTTTCAGTGCGCCGGATGCCTCGGCATCCTCGATAACGCCGAGCGCCAGCCGGTCCTTGACCGAGGCCATGGGGTTGAAGGACTCGATCTTCACCCAGACGTTGACGCTTTCGGGCGCCAGCTTGTTGAGTCTGACGATCGGCGTGTTGCCGATGGTCTGCAGAATGTTGTCGTAGCGATGATTCATGTTGCAATCAGTCCTCGAATTCGGCCGTCGTCTGGCGCTTGCGGTTCACGACGAGCCTCGTGACGTCGGGCCGGGAGTAATGGCCCGCCACATCCAGGTTTTGCCGTTCTTCGAGCACCCGGCGATGCTCGATGGTCGCAATGCGCAGCGACTCGACGCCGGTCTCGGGTTCCAGCAGCCAGTCCCCGGTGGGTCCCGCCAGGCAGGAGCCGCCGTCAGCCATGACGTCGTCGGCCGCTTCCCTGAGCAGGTCCGCGTGCGGGACGTCGTCGCCGATGTCCTCGCGGCGCATGATCCCCGCCACCGAGACGACGAACGAGCGACTCTCCCGAGCGATGAAGCGCGTGATGTCCTCGGTATTGCGCCGGTTGCCGGGCCAGAGGGCAACGTGCAGGTCCTCCCCCTGCGCATACAGGGCGCTGCGCGCCAGCGGCAGCCAGTTCTCCCAGCAGTTGAGCCCGCCGACCGTGAAGTCGCCCAGCGTGTGGGTCCTGAGCCCGTGGCCATCGCCGATGGCCCAGACCAGGCGCTCCTCGTAGGTCGGCATCAGCTTGCGATGCACGGACCCCACCTGGCCCTTTGCGTCGATATAGACCATTGAGCAGTAGAGACTGTGGCCGCCACGGTTGGCGGCGCGTTCCATGATGCCGAGGTACACGGCCATGCCGTGGCGGGATGCGGCCGCGCAGACAGGGTCCAGGTGGCCGGCATCGATCGAGACGCCCTGTTCCAGGTAATGGGCGTAGAGTTCTTTCTGCAGCGCGGATTCGAAGCGCGCGCCGTCAGTGCGTTCGACCCAGAACGGATAGCCCGGGACCAGGGCTTCGCCGAACGCGATCAGGTCGCAATGGTGGGCCGCGGCCTCGCCGATGCGATCGACGACCTTGGCCAAAGTGGCATCGCGCTGGAGCCAGATCGGAGCGATCTGGCCCAGCGCGATGGTGAGCGTGTTACCCGAGATTGCCTTAGTCGAAGTTCGAGACCCACGTCACCCCGTACGTTGCGGGCTCGGCAGGGTACGAGTTCATGCGTCCAAGGCCGATCGGCTGATCGAACGAACCGTGGTACCAGCGTTCGTCGGTGATGTTGCGTCCCCACAGCGTCAGCTCGGAGTTGATGTTGTCGAACAGGAACCCGAGGCGCAGGTTGACCATCTCGACGCTGTCCTGCTTGGTGAACGGGTCGAGGTCGCCGTCGGTGAACTGCGACGACGCGTAGGTGTACTCGCCGCGGATGAACATCGAGGCGCTGTCGCCCAGGTCGACGGTCTGCGACAGGGCCAGGAACGCACGGTCCTCAGGGTTGTACGGCAGCGGGAAGCCGGTGCGGTCGCACACTTCGGCGTCCGGGTCGCCACCACTACCGGGGTCGGACCCGCCGCGGTGGAACAGGTAGGTATCCCAGCAGGTGCCGCCCGTGAACTCGTCGTACTCGCCCTCGTTATGCGAATAGTGGGCCTGGATCTCGGTCGAATCGGTCGGCCGCCAGAGCATTTCGAGTTCATAGCCGTCGGTGCTGAGCTTACCGGCGTTCTGCAGGTTGAAGCCCGTGCCCGTGAAGGTGTTGGCCTGGAAGTCGTCATACTCGACGTCGTAGATCGCGACCTTCAGCTGCACCGGGCCGAATTCGCCCTTGAAGCCGATTTCATGCGCGGTCGACGTCTCGGCGCCGAAGATCGGGTCGAAGGCCGGTGAAATACGGTCGACGTTGGTGCCGCCTGACTTGAAGCCCGTCGCATACGAGTAATACAGCAGAGAGGAGTCCGACGGGAACCAGCTCAGCTTGACCGTGCCCGTGACCTGGTCGTCGGCAAGCTTGGCGTCGAGGTCAGGCCGCGGCGCCAGCGGCGGGAACAGGTACGAACCCCAGCCCTCGAAGCCGAACGGCAGGAAAACAGCCACCGTGTTCGGGTCTGCAAAATTGGGCGGCTGCTGCAGCGGCGGCGGCAGCGTCACGAAACATCCCGGGGGCTGATCGAGCTGACAGCCGATCAGGCCAAGGGCGTCGAGATCGGGCGGCGGTCCCTGCGCCGTCTGGATGTAGGTGCTGCTGATCTTCTTGGTCTCGTCCGTGTAGCGTCCGCCGAGCGTGACCATGAATTTCTCGGTCAGCGAGAAATCGAACTGGGTGAATACGGCCCAGCCGTCCTGGTCCTGGTTGACCGTGTCTTCGGCGAAGACGCCAGCCGGGAACGGCGTACCGGCAGTCGGATACGGTGGGCCCACGAGACCCGCAACGGTATTGACGAGCGTGACTGCGTCGCCCAGCGCCGGCGTCGTGACGCCGATGTAGGTGCCGAGCAGGCCGGCCGGACCCGACGGGTCGCCCGTAAATGTCAGGCTGTCGATTTCCTGGCCGAAATAGTAGGCGCCAGCCACGTAGTTGATGTTGTCGCCGATGCCGCCCGTCAGCCGGAACTCCTGCGACAGCGACTCGATTTCCGCGTCGTTGGTCCGCGAAATCAGCGGTACGTTCGTGAAATCGGCATCGATCTCGTCCGTCGTGTCGAAGGTCCGGTAAGCCGTGATCGAAGTGAAGGTTGCACTGTCACCAACGGCCCAGTTGAACTCGGCCGAAAGGCCGGCGTCTTCATTCGTTGACCGTGGTATCGAGTCGTAGGCGACGCGATACTTGTCAAAACCAACGCCTTGGCGCACATCGAGTACCGGTGGGAATATTCCCGGGGGATAAGGGAAGTCGGTAAAGATCGTGCCGCCAAGGGAGGCAACGGCCGAATCCGAGCCGAAGACCGGCATGCCGGTGGGCAAGCTGGCTTGCGACACAAGTCCGTCTACCCTGGCAACCGCCACGCAGCAGACCTCATCGATTTCGGCATAGTCGGCGATGATGCGCATATTGAAATCATCGCCCGGTTCGTTGAGCGCAAATTGCAGGCGCGCTCCGAGCCGGTCGCGATCGTTGTAAAAATTGCTGCCCCTGTCGACATCGTCGACGTAGCCGTCGCGCTGCGACGCGAACAAGGTGGCGCGCATTGCGGCGTTGTCGCCCAGCGAGAAGTTGGACGCGGCGCCGAGCCTGATCAGGCCGTGGTCACCCGCGGTAACCTCGACGTAAGCGTCGCGGTCCTGGCTCGGACGTCTGGTGCGGATGATGATCGCGCCCGATGCCGTGTTCTTGCCGAACAGCGTGCCCTGCGGGCCGCGCGCGACTTCGACCGACTCGATGTCGGCGAGGTCGTTGACGAGCGAGCTCTGGCGCGAGCGATAGATGCCGTCGACATAGAGGCCGACGGACGATTCAACGCCGAAGTTGTTCGAGGTCGAACCGATGCCGCGGATCGAGAAGTTGGTGGACGTCGATGTCTGGCTCTGCCCGACAATGAGACCAACAACATTCTGCTGCAGGTCGAACATGTCCTTGATGCCCGCGGCCTGAATCTCGGCGCCGGAGAGTGCGCTAACGGCGACCGGAACGTCCATGATGCTCTGTTCGCGCCGTTGCACGGTAACAACGATCTCTTCGAAGATCGCCGACTCTTCCTGGGCAAACGTCGCCGGACTGAATGCGATTCCGGCAGCGGTCACCGGCATCAATATGCCGAGACGCAGGATTGAAGAAATTCGAATGCTCATTAGTCCCCCTTCCAAGCATTTTATGAGGTTGCAGTATCGTCGCGAAGAATAACACGAATTGCCCGAACTGGAGCAAAATCAATGGCTTCGGATTGTACTCATGCAGAGCCTTTGGCCCGCCATATCTGTTAAATTAGCCAACCTCGCAACAGGGGGATAGACCACGATGCTCGGACTCATGATGAACACGCCGCTATTGATTTCGTCGATAGCGGAACACGGCGCGAACTACCACGGCGATCGGGAAATCGTATCGGTCACGGTCGACAATCCGCGCCACCGCTACACCTATCGCGAATGCGTTGCGCGGTCCAGGCAGCTCGCCAACGCGCTGGCCAGCCTCGGCGCCAATACGGGTGATCGCATAGCGACACTGGCCTGGAACGATTACCGGCACATCGAGGCGTACTATGGCATCAGCGGCGCCGGCTACGTCTGCCACACGATCAACCCGAGGCTGTTCCCCGAGCAGCTCGTATTCATCATCAATCATGCCGAGGATCGCTGGGTATTCACCGACGTCATGTTCGTCCCGCTGCTCGAAGCGATCGCCGACAAGATCCCGAATGTCGAGGGCTTCGTGATCATGACCGACGAACAGCACATGCCCGAGACGACGCTGAAAAACGTGATGTGTTACGAGACGCTGCTCGCTAACGAATCCAGCGAATTCGAGTGGCCGGACCTGGACGAACGTTCAGCCTCGGCGCTGTGCTACACGTCCGGCACCACGGGCGACCCCAAGGGGGTCCTGTACGACCATCGTTCGACCGTGCTGCACGCCTATGCCGCGGTGACGCCCGACGTCATGGCCATGTCGAGCCGCGACTCCGTTTTGCCCGTCGTGCCGCTGTTTCACGTCAACGCCTGGGGGGTGCCGTACGCGACGCTCATGGTCGGCGCCAAGCTGGTCATGCCCGGCCCCAAGATGGGCGACGGCGAGGCCCTGTGCGAACTGCTCGACAGCGAGGACGTCACTCTTGCGCTGGGCGTGCCGACCGTCTGGCTGGCCCTGCTGCAATATTGCCAGTCGGCCGGGAAGCGGCTCGACAAGTTGCAGCGCACCGTGATCGGCGGCGCCGCGGTGCCGCGATCCATGATCCAGGAATTCCGTGACCAGCATGGCGTGGAGGCGCGCCAGGGATGGGGCATGACCGAAATGAGCCCGCTCGGTGTCGTCAATACGCTCAAGGCCGGTCTCGAAGGGCTGTCCGACGACGAGCAGCTCGACCTGGCTGCAAAAGCCGGCCGTGGCATCTATGGCTGCGAAATGCGGATTGTGAACGACGAGGGCGAACAGCTGCCCTGGGACGGCGAGGCCTACGGCGCGCTGCAGGTACGTGGACCGTGGATCTGCAGCGACTATTTCAAGCTCGAGGGCGCCGCCGGATCGCACACGGACGATGGCTGGTTCGACACGGGTGACGTAGCGACGATCGATCCCGAGGGCTACATGGCCATCACCGACCGGACCAAGGACGTTATCAAGTCGGGTGGCGAGTGGATCAGTTCGATCGAGCTCGAGAACACGATCATGGCGCATTCGGCCGTCGCCGAAGCCGCGGTGATCGGCGTGGCGCACCCGAAGTGGACCGAGCGGCCGCTGCTGGTCGTCGTGAAGGCCGAAGGTCAGGACGCCTCCGCCGAAGAATTGCTGAAGTTTTATGAGGGCAAGGTCGCAAACTGGTGGATCCCGACCGACGTGGAGTTTGTCGAGGAGCTGCCGCACACAGCGACGGGGAAGGTCAAGAAGATTGAATTGCGCCAGCAATTCAAAGACTATGAGTGGTCCGCCTGACGGCGGATTCCTACTTCGCTGGAGCAAGCATGGCAGATCCCCTTCGTCTTTACGGCCTGAGGGCGCTGGTGACGAGTGGTTCGAGCGGCATCGGTGAGGCCGTTGCGAGAACACTCGTAAAACACGGCGCCACAGTCCTGGCGGCCGACACGCTCAATAGTGGTGTCGAACATCATTTCCGCTCGGTCAAGGGCATCGACGGCCTGGCCGTGAACCTGCTCGATCCGGCCCGGTTGCCCGATTTGATCGAGGAGGCGGCTAGCAAGCTGGGCGGCATCGATATCCTCGTGGCGGAGTTTCCCCTGCAGGTCAATGAGCCGTTGGCGGACAGCGGCAAGGAACTGGCCGAGTTGCTGGAACGGCGGTCGGCGCTTGTCGCCAGGACCTGCGACGCGGCCCTGCCGCATCTCATGAAGAGCCCGGCGGGACGGATTATCAACATCGGTTTCCTGCGTAGCCTCTTTGCCGAAGGCGGCGCCGACGCATTCGCGGCCGCGCAAGAAGACCTGGCCGTGTTCACGAAGCAGCTCGCTGCCAAGACCGGCGAGTTCGGTATCACGGCGAACTACATCCAGCCCGGCGCCATCATGACGCCGGCCAGCCGCGAGGTGTTTCGCAAAAACACGGCTCTGCGCGACTTCTGCATCAAGCAGTCAGCCGCGCGCCGCCTGGGCGAGCCTGTCGACATCGCCAAGGTTGCCCTGTTTCTCGCCAGCGACGACTCCGCGTTCGTCAGCGGCACGGGCATACTCGTCGACGGTGGCGGCAGCCCCTGAATCCCGATGCACACGGTTCTCGATGACCTGATTGACCTGCTCAGGCTGGAGCGGATCGAAGACAACATTTTCCGCGGCGACAGCCGCGACATCGGCAGCGCGCAGGTCTTCGGCGGCCAGGTGCTGGGGCAGGCGCTATCCGCCGCGCAGCACACGGTCGAAGACCGGGTGGCGCACTCGCTGCACGCTTATTTCCTGCGCCGCGGCGACATGAACGCGCCAATCATCTACGAAGTGGATCGCGCCCGTGACGGCGGCAGTTTTTCCACGCGGCGCGTCGTCGCCATCCAGCACGGCCGGCCGATATTCAACCTGGCGGCGTCGTTCCAGACCCCGGAGCCCGGGTTGAATCACCAGGCCAGCAAGCCCGAGGTGCCCGGTCCGGAAGGACTGAAGGACCTGGGCGACGTGGCGCGCGAGCATCTCGACAAGCTCCCCGAGAAACTGCGCCGATTCATGACCGAGAAGCGGCCGTTCGAGTTTCGCCCGGTCGAACCGGTCTCGCTGGGCATCCCGGACCCGCAACCGCCGGTCAAACACGTCTGGATCAAGGCTGTCGAGGCCTTGCCCGACGACCTGGCCCTGCACCAGAACCTGCTGGCCTACGTGTCCGATTTCGAGTTGCTCGGCACGAGCACGCTGCCGCACGGCCTGCCATTCGGCCAGGGCAGGGTGATCATGGCCAGCCTCGACCATGCGCTCTGGTTTCATCGCGAGTTTCGCATCGACGAGTGGCTGCTCTATGCAATGGACAGCCCCAACGCCAGCGGCGCACGCGGCTTTGCGCGAGGTCAGCTGTTTGACGAGGACGGCACGCTGGTCGCATCGACGGCCCAGGAGGGCCTGATACGCGTGATCGACGAGCCGCGAGCAACGCGCACGGACCCGCGCCTGCAGGTCTAGCTAAGCCTCGCGCAATGACGAGGCGAAGCGGGCGGCGTTCGCCACGTAGTGGCGCGCCGACTCCTTCATAGCGGCGATTTCCTCGTCGCTCAATGCACGAAGGACCCTGGCCGGCGACCCGAGAATCAGCGAACCGTCCGGGAACGACTTGCCCTCAGTCACCAGCGAATGCGCGCCGACCAGGCAGTTCCGGCCGATCGTTGCCCCGTTGAGAATCGTGCTGCCGATGCCAACCAGGGAATGGTCGCCAATCGCGCAGCCGTGCAGCATGACTTTGTGTCCGACCGTGACGCCGGCGCCGATCGTCAACGGGAAGCCCGGGTCCGTATGCAACACGCAGCCGTCCTGCACGTTGCTGCCAGAGCCTACCTCGATGAGCTCGTTGTCGCCGCGCAGGACACAGTTGAACCACACGCTTGCCTCGGGCAGCAGCCGCACGAGGCCGATGACGGTTGCATTGGGCGCTACGAAATGACCCTCCCCGACAAGTTCCGGGGAGCGGTCGCCGAGCGCGTAGATCACTTAGCCTTGCCTTGCGCCGCCACGGCCGCAGCCGCCTTGGCAACGGCCTCGGGGTCGCCCAGGAATTCCCGGGACACAGGTTTGAGCTCGTCGTCCAGCTCATAAGCGAGGGGAATTCCGGTCGGGATGTTGAAGCCCGTGATTTCCTCGTCCGAGACCTCGTCGAGCATTTTCACCAGCGCGCGCAGGCTGTTGCCGTGCGCGGCGATCAGCACGTCTTTGCCGGCACGCAGTTGCGGTGCGATTACCTCATCCCAGCAGGGTTTGACACGCTCGAGCGTGATCTTCAGCGATTCGGTGGCCGGCAGGTTCTCGACGTCCGCATAGCGCGGGTCGTGCATCGGGTGGCGCTCGTCCGACGGCTCCAGTTCCGGTGGCGGGATGTCGTAGCTGCGGCGCCAGATGTGTACCTGTTCGTCGCCGTACTTGGCGGCGGTTTCGGCCTTGTTGAGGCCCTGCAGAGCGCCGTAGTGGCGCTCGTTGAGGCGATAATCGCGGACGACCGGTATCCACATCTGGTCCATCTCGTCGAGCATCAGCCACAGGGTGCGGATGGCGCGCTTGAGGACCGACGTAAACGCGATGTCGAATTCATAGCCCATTTCGCCGAGCAGTTTGCCGGCGTCTACGGCTTCCCGTATGCCCTGTTCGGTCAGGTCGACATCCTTCCATCCCGTAAACAGGTTCTTGAGGTTCCAGTCACTCTGGCCGTGACGACAAAGTACGAGCTTGCCCGCCATGTTATCTCCGTGTGTGTCCAAGTCAGGTTGAAATCAGGTCGCGGAACTCCCGCGCGGCGACCGAGAGGGTAGCAAAGTCGATCTCCGGGCGGAGCTTCATTTCCTCGATCAGCTGCGTGAATCGTTCCACCTCGGTGCTGCGCGCCGCCAGCCACCGGTCGACGGCCTCGGGAATCTCGTGGCGCCCGCGCCGCCGCAGGATCTGCTCGGCCAGTTCGCGCCGCATCATGAAGAACTCGTCGCGAAGTTTGCCCCTGGCCACGGCTTGCCAGCGATCGTTCCACTTGAGGTCCTCCGCCGCCACGTGCAGCCAGTAGATGCCCAGCTTGTCGTTGGTCGCGGCGTACAGGCGCGCCAGGTCGATGACGTCCGGTTTGTAGGATGCGGCAAGGTCCGACATGTCCAGCGCCGGGCGCGTCAGCAGCAGAGCCGACATCTGGTTGGCGATTTTCTCGGGTACGCCTTTCTCTAGGTAGGCTTGCGCCGCGTTGTGGTGCCGCACCTGGGCCGCCTTCGACATGATGGAGCCGGTGCGGCTGTAAACGGACGCCATGTTGTCCTTGAGCCGGTCGACGGCCGGCTTGATCGCAAGGTCGTCGCCGAATCGTTCGATCAGCCAGTAGCAGGCATGGCGCAGCGAGCGGCTGACTTCGAACAGCAGCAGTACCTGCACGTCCGCCGGCAACTCGTTGTCCAGCCCCTCGATCGTCTTGTACAGCGAGCCGGCCTGGCATAGCTGGCGCGCCACCGTGTACGCCCGCGCGATCGTCACGACATTCGCGCCGGTATCGACCTGCACGCGTTTCACGAACGACGGCCCCATGCGGTTGATCAGGTCGTTCGCGATCAGCGTTGCGAGTATCTCCCGGCTGAGGCGGTGCCCGGGCAGGAACTCCGAGTAGCGCTTGCGCAGGACGGCCGGGAAGTAGCGCAGCGGATCGACGACCAGGAAGTCCTCGAGCGTCTGGCCGGATTCGATCAGTCCGTCGTAGAGGTCGATCTTGGCGTAACTGAGGATCACGGCCAGCTCGGGACGCGTGAAGCCCTGCTTGCGCAGCCGCCGGTCCTCGATTTCCGCCTCGTCCGGCAGGAATTCCAGTTCCCTGTCAAGCAGGCCCGTCTTCTCGAGATTGGTGATCAGGCGCGCCATCTCGTCAATGCGCTCGACCGAACGCACCTCGCTCATGCTGATGGCCTGCGTCTGCAGGTAGTTGTTGCGCAGCACGAGGTCGGCAACTTCGTCGGTCATCGACGCCAGCAGTTCGTTGCGCCTGGCACGTGTCATCCGCGTTTTCGCGACCACGTCGCTCAGCAGGATCTTGATGTTCACTTCGCGGTCGGAACTGTCCACACCGCCGGAATTGTCGATGAAGTCGGTATTGATCCGGCCGCCGTGCTGGGCGAACTCGATGCGCGCACGTTGCGTCAGGCCCAGGTTGCCGCCCTCGCCAACCACCTGGCAGCGCAGTTCGTCGGCGTTAACGCGCACGCCGTCATTGGAGAGGTCGCCCACATCGCTGTGTCCTTCGCTGCTTGCCTTGACGTAGGTGCCGATGCCGCCGTTCCACAACAGATCGACCTGCATTCGCAGGATCGCGCGTATCAGCTGGTCGGGCTGCATCGTCAGCTCGCTGGTGCCGAGCATGCGCCGCACCTCGGCGCTGAGCCGAATGGTCTTGGCCTGGCGCGAGAATACGCCGCCGCCCTTGGAAATGACGGCCTCGTCGTAGTCGGCCCAGCCGGAGCGCGGCTTCCTGAACAGCCGCTGGCGTTCCTTGAAACTGGCCGCCATGTCGGGATCCGGGTCGAGGAAGATGTGCAGGTGGTTGAAGGCGGCAACCAGTCGGATCTTGCGCGACAACAGCATGCCGTTGCCGAAGACGTCGCCGCTCATGTCGCCGATACCCGCGACCGTGAACGGCTCTTTCTGGGTATTGACGCCGAGCTCGCGGAAATGGCGCTTGACGGCCTCCCAGCCGCCCCGGGCTGTAATGCCCATCTTCTTGTGGTCGTAGCCCGCGGAGCCGCCGGATGCAAACGCGTCGTCCAGCCAGAAGTTGTAGCTCGCCGAAATCTCGTTGGCGATATCCGAGAAACTCGCCGTTCCCTTGTCTGCGGCGACGACAAGGTAAGGGTCATTGGAATCGCGCCGCACGACGTCGGTCGGGGCCACGATCTCGCCTTCGACGACGTTGTCGGTGATATCGAGTAGCCCGCCGATGAACATCCTGTAGCAGCGGATACCGTCCTGCATGATCGCGTCGCGATCGCCCGAGGGCCGCCGCTTCGGGAAGAAGCCGCCCTTGGCGCCGGTGGGCACGATGACCGTGTTCTTGACGACCTGGGCCTTCATCAGCCCGAGGATCTCGGTGCGGAAATCCTCCCGGCGGTCCGACCAGCGCAGGCCGCCACGGGCGACGTCGCCGCCGCGCAGGTGAACGCCCTCGACGTCGGGCGAATACACGAAGATCTCGAATTTCGGTCGCGGCAACGGCATTTCGCGAATGCCCGACGGGTCGAGCTTGATCGAGATACACGCTTTCGGTTCGCCGTTCTCCTCACGCTGGTAATAGTTGGTCCGCAACGTGGCGTTGATGGCGCCGGCGAACGCCGACAGGATGCGGTCCTCGTCGACGTTGCGCGCCTTCGCCACGCTGCGCTTCACGGCCTGAACCTTGTCGGCGAGACCGGACTTGCGCTGTGTAGGTTTCAGCGACGGATCGAACTGCAGCTCGAACAGCTCCACGAGCAGGTTGGCCAGCGCCGGGTGCGCGCCGAGCACATCTTCCATGTACGCCTGGCTGAACGGCAGGCCGAGCTGCAGCAGGTATTTCATGTAACAACGAAGCAGCGTCGTCTGCCGGGCATTCAGCTTGGCGCTGAGAATAAGACGGTTGAGGCCGTCGCTCTCAACGGCGCCCTCGAGCGCCAGCATGAAGCACTCTTCGAAACGCGGCGCCACAACGTTGCGGTCGAGCTGGCCGCCGCCCTTATGGCGCAAGTGGAAGTCCTGGATCCAGAATGCCTGGCCGGTTTCGAGGCTGAGTTCGTACGGGTGCTCGGTGTAGACGTCGACGCCCATGTCTTCGAGCACCGGAAACGCGTCGGCAAGCACCAGCGGCTCGTCAAAACTGTACACCATGAAATGCATGTGGCCGGGCTCGCAGCCTTCGGGCTCGTAAAGCTCCACGGTCCGCGGCGCGCCCGTTTCGATCATCTCCTCAATGCGATTGACGTCGGAGCACGCTTCGTGTGGCGTGACGTCGGCCTGGTAGCCGGGCGGGAACGAGTCGCGATACTTGCGATGCAGTTCCGGACCCGTGTCGAAGCCCACTTCTTCCGCAAGCTGGTCACGCAGCCGGTCGGACCACGTCACGACCACGCCGGCAATCATCGTCTCGATGGACTTGATGCTGATGCGCGGCCGCTCGCCCGACGGCGTGTAGACGACGATGTGCACCCGCGCCAGCGCCGAATCGGAGATCTGCACGCTGGAGTCGACCGACGTGCCGTCGAATGCATCCTTCAGGATTTCCTGGATCTCGCGGCGCACGCGCGTCGTGTACTTGTCTTTCGGGACGTAGACGAGGCAGGAGAAAAAGCGCCGGAACGCATCCCTGCGCAGGAAAAAGCGGACCCGCTGCCGATCCTGGAGATTCAGAATGCCGATCGTGGTCCTGGCGAGATCCTGGACGGAAGCGTGGAACAGTTCATCGCGCGGGTACGTATTGACGATGTGCAGCAACGCCTTGCCGCGGTGCCCGACCGGTTCGAGACCTGCACGCTCGAAGACCTTGTTTATCTTGTGGCGGAGCAACGGGATGCGGCGAGGCGTCTCGATATAGGCGGCCGACGCGAACAAGCCGATGAACCGCCGTTCGCCGATAACTTCGCCCCTGGCGTTGTAGATCTTGACACCGATGTAGTCGAGGTAGGCGTTGCGATGCACGGTCGAGCGCGAATTGGCCTTGGTGAGGATCAACCAGTCCTTGCTCCGTCGCAGCCGCCGCATCTCCGCGGTGAGCTCCATGGTCTTGCCCTTGCGGCTCTTGCGGGACAACAGGCCGAGCGCGCTGTCTTCCACCGGCGACAACAGGACCTTGCCCTTGCGTTCGTCGATGCGGTATTCGCGATAGCCGAGGAACGTGAAGTGATCGTCGACAAGCCACTCCAGGAAGGCGCGGCTTTCGTCACGCAGTACCGGGTCCGCGCGGCGAGGACCGGACTCCAGGGTGTCGATGGCCTCGAGCATCCGCGAGCGCATTTTGCTCCAGTCGCGCACGGCCAGCCGGATGTCCGAAAGCACGGTGCGCAATTCCGATTCCAGGGATCGCAGTCGCCTCGGATTGACTTCGCGGTCGACCGCCAGCCGGATATAGGATTCCGGTTGGCCGCTGTCGTCGCCGACCTTGCACACGGACTGCAACTGGCCCTTCGAGTCACGATGCACACGGATGATCGGGTGCACCGTGATATGCACCGACAGGTCGTGCCGGTTGACCGCCGCGGTGATCGAATTGACCAGGAACGGCATGTCGTCATTGACCATTTCGATGAACGTGAATGCCGACGCGTACCCGTGCTCCTCTTCGGTCGGGTTGTAGATCCGGATCCTGGCCTGGCCCTTGCGGCGTGCGGCGCCGAAGTCGAGATGGCTGAGCGCAATCTGCGCCATGATTTCCGTGGAGCGCCCTTCCAGGTCTTCGATGGGCACGTCGGCCACGTACTGACCGAGGAATTCGCGGACCTGGTTGCGGTTCTTGAGGTGCGCGGAGGTTGCGCGTGTCGCGAGAATCTCGCGGACGATGTTGGACTTCCGGTCGCTGCCGCGGCGGGCTGGTTTACGGGTCACGTAAAGGTCTCCGGGACTTCTAGTTACCTAGCTGGCGGGCCTTGTCGAGCAGCTGCTCGAGGATGGCGTTGAATGTCTCGTAGTCGTCTTCGCTGATGTCCTCGACGAGCTGGCGCTCGAATTCCAGTGCCAGCGGCGCGATCTCGTTGTGCACCTGCTCACCCTCTTCGGACAGTTTCAGGATCGACCGGCGCCGATCGGCGTCGGCAAACTGGCGGTCGATACGGCCATTCTTGATCAATTTGGTGACGGCGCGGCTGACCGCAACCTTGTCCAGGAAAGTGCGCTCGGCGACCTCGACGGCCGACAGCCCCGGGAAACGCCCGAGAATGGCGATTACGCGCCACTCCGGTATCGATATGCCGAAGCGCTTCTCGTAGACCCGCGCGATATTCGTGCTGACGGTATGGGAGGTGATGGACAGCCGATAGGGCAGGAAGTCCTCGAGGATCAATTCGTCTTTCATGATAGTCATTGTTGCGAATGAAACCGGCCAGAAGCGCAGTTTACGCCAGGTGGGGTGCCGCCAGGTAGTCGGTCGATTGCATTTCTACGAGACGGCTGACCGTTCGCTCGAATTCGAACGCGAGTTTGTCCCCCGTGTACAGCGAATCGACCGCCGCCGCCGCCGACAGCATCAGCTTGACGCGGCGATCGTAGAACTCGTCGACGAGAGCGACGAAGCGCCGCGCCTGGTCGTTGTGACGCTTGTCCATCGCAGGTACGCCGGACACGATCACGGTCGGATACCAGCGAGCGAGTTCGATGTAGTCGTTCTGGCTGCGCGGCCCCTCGCACAGTTCCCGGAAGTCGAACCAGGCGATGCCCTTGGCGCACAGGCGCGCCCGGATGTCACGGCCATTGACGTCCAGGGCGGCGTCGGCCCTTATCTGGCTCGAGGCCGACTCGTCGAAGAACTGCTGCAGCTTCCGGCGCGCCGCGTCGTCGTCCGGAGTGAGGTAGGTGCCGGCCTGTTGCAGCATGCGCAGCCGATAGTCCACGCCGCCATCCATTTGCACCACCTCCGTGTATTCACACAGCAAGTCGATGGCGGGCAGGAAGCGCTGCCGCTGCAGGCCGTCCTTGTACAGGTCATTGGGGTGCGAATTGGACGTCGCGACGAGGGTCACCCCGCGCTCGAACAGCCCGGCGAGCAGCCGCCCGAGGATCATGGCGTCGCCGATATCGCTGACGAAAAACTCGTCGAAGCACAGCACGCGCGTTTCCCGGGCGATATCCGCCGCAACGGCATCGAGTGGGTCCGCAACCGTTCCCTGCGCTTTCAAGCGCGCATGGACGTCATGCATCATGCGATGAAAATGGATGCGGCTCTTGCCCTCGACCTCCAGCGCGTCGAAGAACAGGTCCATGAGATACGTCTTGCCGCGCCCGACGCCGCCCCAGAGATACAGGCCCTTGATCGTGTCGCTGCCGAACCAGCGTCGCAATCCGCTGCGCGGCCGCCGTGCTTCGAGCCGCAGCCGCAGCTCATCGAGTCGCGCGACGACCTCGAGCTGCGCCGCATCCTCGGCGTGGCCATGGGCCCTAAGGCTTGCTTCGTACGCCTCGCGAATACTCAAGATACCGGTTATCCTTTTTGCGCAGCGGCGGTACTTTCACCGGTCGCAATTCTATCTCTGAGTCGGGGGAATATGACAGAAGCAATCGAACGCGAAGCCATGGAATTCGACGTGGTGATCGTTGGTGGCGGACCGGCGGGACTGGCGGCAGCCATCCGGCTGATGCAGCTTGATGCGAGCCTGTCCGTCGTTGTCGTCGAGAAAGGGTCGGAGATTGGCGCCCACATTCTGTCGGGCAACGTCTTCGAGCCGACCGGCCTCGATGAGCTGATTCCCGACTGGAAGGAGCGCGGTGCGCCCGTGAAGACTGCGGTGACGGGCGACGACATCTACTTCCTGACCAGTGAGCAAAAAGGCATTCGGACACCGGGCCTGTTCGTGCCCCGGCCGATGCACAATCACGGCAACTACATCATCAGCCTCGGTCGCCTGTGCCAGTGGCTGGGCGAGCAGGCCGAGGCGCTCGACGTCAATGTGTTCCCGGGATTCGCCGCGTCCGAAGTGCTCTACGACAGTGAGGGCCGGGTGACCGGCGTGGCGACGTCGGACATGGGTATTTCAAAAGAAGGAACACGTAAAGATTCCTACCAGGCTGGTTATGAACTGACAGCGCCGTACACGATCTTCGCCGAGGGCGTGCGTGGCAACCTGAGTGAGCAACTGATGGACCGCTTCGACCTCCGTGCCGGCGCCGATCCGCAGCACTACGGTATCGGCTTCAAGGAAGTCTGGGAGATCGAACCCGAGCGGCACCAGGAAGGCCTCGTGGTGCACACGGCCGGCTGGCCGCTGGACAACCACACCGAAGGCGGCGGGTTCCTTTATCACGCCGCCAACAACCAGGTCTTTCTCGGCCTGATCATCGCCCTCGATTACAGCAATCCGCACCTGGCGCCGTTCGATGAATTCCAGCGCTGGAAGCTGCACCCGAAGATTCGCCAGTATCTCGACGGCGGCAAGCGCATCGGCTACGGCGCGCGTGCCGTAAACAAGGGTGGCTTGCAGTCACTGCCGAAGCTCACGTTCCCGGGCGGCATGCTCGTCGGCTGCGGCGCGGGTTTCCTCAACGGCGTCAAGATCAAGGGTGCGCACACCGCCATCAAGACCGGCATGTTGGCCGCCGAGGCCGTGCAGGCGGCGCTGGCGGGCGGCGACGCAGGGCAGTCGGAACTCGAGTCCTACGAGACCGCCGTGAAGTCGTCGTGGGTCCACGACGAGTTGCACCGGGCGCGCAATTTCGGTCCCGCGCTCGTGAAATTCGGCACGTTCTGGGGCGCGGCGTTCACGTTCATCGACCAGAACATCTTTTTCGGCAAACTACCGTTCACCTGGCGCAACACGAACACGGACCACGGGTCGCTGAAGAAGGCGTCCGAGTCGCAGAAGATCGACTACCCGAAACCCGATGGCGTGATTACGTTCGATCGCCTGTCGTCAGTGTACCTGTCGAACACGAATCACGAGGAAGACCAGCCGTCGCATCTGCGCCTTAAGGATCCGACAGTGCCGATTGCCAGGAACCTGCCCGACTACGACGAACCGGCGCAGCGCTACTGTCCGGCGGGCGTCTACGAAGTCGTGGAGGAGGGCGGCGAGAAGGTGTTCAAGGTCAGCTTCACGAACTGCGTGCACTGCAAAACGTGCGACATCAAAGACCCCGCGCAGAACATTGTGTGGACCGTCCCTGAGGGTGGCGGCGGACCGAATTACAGCGGAATGTAGACCGCGCCGCGCTACTTGGGCTGCATTCTGATAGCTCCGTCCACACGAATCGTCTCTCCGTTCACCATGGTCGTGCCATAGATGAACTCTACAGCGTCGGCGTACTCTTCCGGGCGGCCCAGTCGCGGCGGGAACGGGACCTGCCTGCCGAGTGACTCCTGCACTTCCTCGGGCATGCCCGCGACCATGGGTGTCAGGAAGACCCCCGGCGCGATCGTGTTAACGCGGATGCCGAACTGCGCGAATTCCCGGGCGATCGGCAGCATCATGCCGACCACGCCGCCCTTAGACGCCGAGTAGGCCGCCTGGCCGATCTGGCCCTCGAAGGCTGCAATCGACGCGGTGCTGATAATCACGCCGCGCTCGCCGTCTTCGGTCGGTTCGTT
Organism: Woeseiaceae bacterium; assembly: GCA_030066735.1. Taxonomy (GTDB): domain Bacteria; phylum Pseudomonadota; class Gammaproteobacteria; order Steroidobacterales; family Woeseiaceae; genus UBA1847. The sequence goes on from JASJBB010000015.1 coordinate 23,767, forward strand.
GTTGACCATGAACGCAGCGGCTTCCTTGGTGACGTTGTAGCTGCCGACGAGGTTGACCTGGATGACCTTGTTAAAAAACTCGCTGGGCCACGGTCCCTCGCGGCCGAGCGTGCGCCCGGCCGTGGCGATGCCGGCACAGTTGACGGCCAGCGTGACGCCGCCCATGAGCTCGTTGGCTTTGCCGATTGATGCCTTGACCGACTCTTCGTTCGCGACGTCGGTGTTCAGGTAGGCCGCACGCTCGCCGAGCTTGCTGGCGCTGGCTTCGCCCAGCTCGTCGTTAATGTCGAGCAGGACGACATGGCCGCCGGCGCTAATGATGCGTTCGGCAGTTGCAAACCCGAGTCCGGAGGCGCCGCCCGTGATGACGGCTTTGGCAGATGCAAGTTCCATCGTTGTTTCCTTAAGTCAATTCGATACCCACGGCGACGGCCTCGCCGCCCCCGATGCACAGCGATGCGACTCCGCGCTTGAGACCGCGGGCCTTGAGCGCATGCAGCAGGGTGGTCGTTATTCGTGCGCCCGATGCGCCGATGGGATGGCCCAGCGCGCAGGCGCCGCCGTTGACGTTGACCGCGGCGTGATCGAGGCCGACGTCATGCATCGCGGCCATGGTCACAACCGCAAACGCCTCGTTCACCTCGTAGAGATCGACGTTGTCCGGGCTCCAGCCGAGCTTGTCGTGCAGGTGCTTGATCGCCGCTACGGGCGACGTCGTGAACCACGCCGGCTCCTGCGCGAAGCTCGAGTGTCCGACCAGCGTTGCGATCGGTTCGAGTCCGCGCTTTTCCGCTTCGCTGGCTGATATCAGTACCAGGGCCGAGGCGCCGTCGGAGATCGACGACGAGGACGCTGCGGTCACGGTGCCGTCCTTGGCGAACGCCGGGCGCAGCGTCGGAATCTTGTCGATGCTGACCGTTCCGGGCGTTTCGTCGGTATCGACCGTGACGTCGCCCTTGCGCGTGCTCATCGTGACCGGCGCAATCTCATCCGTAAAGGTGCCGTCCGCGACGGCTGCCTGTGCGCGGGTGACCGACTCGATCGCAAACGCGTCCTGCTGGTCGCGGCTGAAACCGTACTTCTTCGCCGTTTCCTCGGCGTAGTGCCCCATCATCTGGCCCTGCCAGGGGTCCTGCAGGCCGTCGTAAAACATGTGGTCGAGGACTTCCTGGTGGCCCATGCGAAAGCCGCCGCGCGCCTTGGGCAGCACATAGGGCGCGTTGGTCATGGACTCGAGCCCGCCGGCGACGATGATCGCCGCGCTGCCGGCCTTGATCAGGTCGTGCGCGTCCATGATCGTCTTCATGCCCGAACCGCACATCTTGTTGACCGTGGTGCAGGCGGCGCCCACCGGGATGCCTGCGCCGATTGCGGCCTGCCGTGCCGGGGCCTGGCCGAGTCCCGCCGGCAACACGCAGCCCATCAACACCTGGTCGATATCTGCCGCGTCGACGCCGCTCTTGCCGATGGCGCCGGCAATGGCCGCGGCGCCGAGTTCCGGTGCCGCGGCGGGCGAGAACATGCCCTGGAATGCGCCGATGGGTGTGCGCTGTGCCGCAACGATGACGACCGGGTCCGAACTCATTTTTTTAATCCTCATTAAAATCCGGTTCGGGTACTTTACACAGATCGGGCTCGCCGAGCACGGCCAAAATACGCTGCCTCGCAGTCTCCGCGAGCACCTTGTGATTCTCGAACGCCGGGTCGTCGGGCATGATCGCCGGCAGTATCTGCATCTCGGGCCGGACCGGCCAGGGCCACATGCGTCCGTCCGGCATCATCTCGCGCGTGCCGCGGATCGCGATCGGCACCACGGGCATCTCGCCGCGCACGGCGGCCACGAAAGCGCCCGGTCGAAATCGGCCGACGCCGGGCTCGCGCCGAAACGTGCCTTCGGGGAAAAACCCGAGAGACTGCCCGCCAACGGCCGCCTTGACGATCTGGCGCGCGTCGCGGCTGCTGCCGCCCTGTTCGTGACGTTCGACAAATCTCGCCCCCGATCGGCGGAGTACGAAGTGAACGAGCGGCACGCTGCGCATTTCGCCCTTGATGACAAAAGAGAATCGGCCGGGCAGGTAGCCGTTCAGCAGAATGCCGTCGACAAAGCTGGCGTGATTGGCGACGACGAC
>JASJBB010000096.1 GCA_030066735.1 Woeseiaceae bacterium
GGATGTGAGCATGGACAAGATCGTACGGCTCGTGGAGATGTCGCCGTCGATCGCCGCAAGGCTCGTTGCCTCCGCCAATTCGGCCTGGTCGAATCCGGTTGCCCCCGTGACCACCATCCCCGACGCGTGCTCGCGCCTCGGACTCAACGTCGTGCGCACCACGACGATTGCCCTTGCCATTGGCCAGTCGTTCGACACGAACCGCTGCCCGGCTTTCGATGCCGAACAGTTCTGGTGCACGTCAATCATCTCGTCAAACCTCGCTGCCGAGCTGGCCCCAGCGATGGGCAGCGAGCCGAACACCTCGAGAACCGCGGCACTGCTGCACAACATCGGGTTGCTCTGGCTGGCGGATACGATGCCCGCAGAGGTTGACGAATCCCTGACCCGCGCCAACGAAAGCCAGGAAAGTACGATCAGCAAGTGCCTGCGTAGCACGTGTGGTTTCAGCCGTGAACAGGCGTCGCGGTACCTCTTCGAAGCCTGGAATCTGCCGGCTGCGTTGACGGGCGGCTGGGGCGACGACGACAGCGGCGCCGACAGTCTCATTCCACGCTGCGAGACCATGGCCACGCGCATCTATAGCGAGACGCCGTTCGAAGAATCCGGCTGCCCGACCGATAACGGCGCCATCGCCGCCTACGAGGCCCAGCTCCGGGATCTTGCGAAAATCCGGGACCTCTCGGCGGCGCTGTTCTGATTACGCCACGCGGGATCCTTTAGTCCGCCTGCCGGGCGACCTGCTCCGCGCCGGCGCTGCGCCAGTTCATCGCTGCGACCTGTCCCTGCCGGGCATAGTCGGCCGCCTCGCCGAGGACCCGCGCTGCCTCCTGCGGCGCATGGAAGCCCATCGAGTTCTCGGCCGCGATGAAGTCGAGGCGCCACTGCGCCTTGCGCTGCAGCTCCAGCGCCGGTCGCAGCTGCTCGTCCGTCGCTCCTTCTTCCTTCGCCTGCTGGACCGCGTCGAGCAGGTCCATCAAAGCGGCGCCGCCGCGCTGCAGCAGGTCGAAGTTGCGCTGCTGGATGCCATCGACCCGCGCCAGGATCTCTTCCTCGGAGAACCGGTGGCAGGTCTGGCACGCGCGATTGACGTTGAGCAGCGGGCTGCGCACCCAGTGATCCGATACCTTGCTTGCGCCTTCGCGCTGGTACGGCATGTGGCAGTCGGCGCAGGACACGCCGCTGCGCGCGTGGATGCCCTGGCTCCAGAGTTCGTATTCGGGATGCTGCGCTTTGAGAATCTCGGCGCCGGACTCGGCGTGCTTGTAGTCGAAGAAGCGCTGGCCATCCGCAAACGTCGTCTCGTCCCAGAATTTTTCGACGTCGTCGGCCGTGAGCCCGTCGCCCCACGGGAACGTCAGCGGCATCTGGTTGGCGCAGTAATACTCGACGTGGCATTGCGCGCACACGTAGCTGCGCATTTCCGTGCGGCTGCCGTCGACGTTGGGGTCGTAGGGCTGCGCCCGGGAACCTTCCCGCCACTTCTGTACCGTGGGCAGATGCGGGACTTCCGCGTCGCCCTCGGCCAGCGCCTGGATGCCGTAGATGAATCCGGGCCGCGTCACGCGCAGCGCCATCGTATCCGGGTCGTGACAATCGACGCAGCTAACCGGGTGGGCGTGGCCCATGTCATGCAGCTTCGCGTTCAGGTCCTTGTAGGAGTACTTGTAGCTCTCGGCAAAGCCCGCCATGGCGTCGCCGTCACCCAGTTCGCGGTACAGCGGCATGACCGATGCGTGACAGTGCAGGCAGGACCCGGTCTGCGGCTTGGTCTGCCGCTCGGTCTCTTCCTGGTCGACCAGCATGTAGGCATGCCCCCGGCGATCGCGATAGTCGATCGAGAAGGCGTAACCGCGGAACATGCGTTGCAGCCACGGGTCGCGATCGATCTTCTGCTCGGGCAGCGCTTCGCTGCCGCCATGGCCGCCGAAGCGCGTGCGCGTGGCCTCGGCCGTGCGCAAATACGAGTCGTACTGGTTCGGGAAATTGATGCCCCACTCGGCAGGGTCCGTCGTGTCTTCGGTCACCTCGGCCAGGCGAACGAAGGTCTGGTTCGCCTCGGACTTGCGCTCGAATATGTTGACGAGCAGCGCTGTAACGCCAGCCGTCGCAATGGCGACGATGACCGTGAGTACCAGAATGCTCGTCGTACTCCATCCGCGTAGGTATTTTTTCATTTGCCCGAACCTTGGTCTATGTATTGTCAATGAATGATTATTCCGGCCCGCCCAGACCGGTTGTTTCGCCGTGGCCCACGGTTACGTGGCAATGCACGCAGTGGACTTCCTCCGCCTGTCCATCCACGCCGGCAACCAGCTCGTGCACCATGTCCTGGTGGCAGGCGAGACAGTTGTCCTGGAGAATGCGGGCGTTCGGCCCCTTGATCATGATGGGCTCGTGGAAGTTCTGCAGCGTAAAGCCCTTTGAGTGGTGCCAGCCGTTTTCGGCTTTCGCAATGTACTTGCCGAGAAAATCGTGCGGCAGGTGGCAGTCGACACACGCCGCGACGGCGTGGTGGCTCGACTTCTGCCACGAGTCGTACTGCGGCTGCATGATATGGCAATTGACGCAGACTTCGGGCTCGTCGCTCATGTACGAGAACCCCTCGGCATACAGGAACGTATAGCCGCCGACACCGATCAGGATGCCGACCACAATCGCCAGGATTACAATGGATCTCGTCACTCGCGGCTCTCCAGCTAATGGTGCAAGTATAGCCGGACGGGCGCCCCGCGATTTGATCTAGGTCAAGGACACCCGCCGCCCGGATTTCAGCTATCCTGTGCCGACGGAGGTCAGAAGGCCCGATGGTCGCGACATACCTGCTCGACATCGTCTTCCTGCTGACGGCGGCGGTGATTGCCGTGCCGCTATTCCGTGCGCTCGGGCTCGGTATCGTCCCCGGTTTCCTGGTCGCGGGCATTCTCGTGGGCCCGTCTGGACTGGGCCTTATCGACAACACCCGGGAAATACGCCAGCTGGCAGAGCTGGGCGTGGTCCTGCTCCTGTTCGTCATCGGCATCGAGCTCAAGCCGGCGCGCCTGTGGCTCATGCGGCGCCACGTCTTCGGCCTGGGGTCCCTGCAGGTCGTGGTCACAGGCGGACTGATCACGGCGGCCATTTACCTGTTGACGGAGTTGCCTTTCCGGACAGCCGTCATCATCGGGCCCGCGCTCGCATTGTCGTCGACGGCCTTCGTGCTGCAGCTGCTTGCGGAAAAACGGATGCTGCATTCCGAACATGGGCGTGGCTCCCTGTCCGTGCTGTTGCTGCAGGACCTGGCCGTGGTGCCGTTGCTCGCCCTGGTGCCACTGCTCGCCATCCCGGAGCTCACCATCGGCACCGACATTGCGATCGCCCTGGCCGAGACGCTCGGCATCCTGCTCGTGGTCATCGTCGGTGGCCGCTACCTGCTGCAGCCGATCATGCATCGGATCGCCCGTACCAAGAGTCGCGAGACATTCACCGCGTTCACGGTGCTGCTGGTCCTCGGCAGTGCGCTGCTCACGGAACACCTGGGGCTGTCGATGGCGATGGGCGCCTTCATCGCCGGCCTGCTGATCGCCGACTCGCCGTTCCGCCACGAAGTAATCGCCGAGATCGAACCGTTCCGCGGGCTGTTACTGGGCCTGTTTTTCATGTCCATGGGCATGGCCCTCGATGTCGACGTCTTCCTGGCTAACCCCCTGCTATCGCTTGGACTGCTGCTTTCCCTGCTTGCCATCAAGTTCGCCGTGCTCTGGCCACTCGCGCTGGCATTCGGGTTCGACCGGCGGCCCGGCGCCGCCGTCGCACTGCTGCTCGCGCAAAGCGGCGAGTTCGGGCTCGTGATCTTCGCCTACGCCTTCCAGTCCGAATTGATGGCTGCCGGCGTGTTCCAGCAGCTGCTCGTGATCATCGTGCTCAGCATGCTGATAACGCCCGTGCTCGCGAGCGTCGCGCACCGGCTGGCTGCACGCCGTAGCGATGCAGTCGACGACGTTCACGAATCGCCACCCCCGGCGCCCGTCGTGCTGGCGGGCTACGGCCGGGTCGGGCAGCGCATCGGCCGCATTCTCAAGTCCGCTGACGTGCCCTACGTCGCGGTGGACATCGACTCGTCGCTGGTGCTGCGGGGGCGCGAGATGGAGCACCCGCTCTACTACGGCGATGTCAGCCGGCCGGACGTCCTGCGCTCGGTTGGCGTGGCCGACGCCCAGCTCGTCATCGTGACGCTGGACGATTTCGAGGCGGCGGAAAAAGTCGTCAGAACGCTGCACGGGGAGTACCCGGATGTCGCCATCCTGGCGCGTGGCCATAGCGCGAGGCAGTGCCGGCGGCTGGTCGAGCTGGGCGCGAAATTCGCCGTGGCGGAAAACCTCGAGGCTAGCGTGGACCTGGCGCGCGAGGTGTTAATGAAGAAATTCGGCGACCCCGGCCGGACCGAAGCCCTGCTCAATGCCTATCGCCGCGAGTACTACAGGCATATCGATACCGAGGCCGAGGATGAAGCGAAGAGCGCCAAGAGCCAGTCGTAGCTTGTCCGGCTGTGGTGCTACTTTCTCGCTCCGGGCGTGTAGCGCTCGGTAGCCCGCTTTTCGACGTCTTCGCGGTAGAAGGCCACCTCTTTCCACTCGTGGTTTGCGTACAGCGGCACCTGGTCGTCGAAGTGCCCGGATGCCGGGTCGTTGCTCTGCCCGCCGACGAGAATTGACCGGGCGCGCACGCGGTCGCCGAACTCGACGACCGCGGCGAAGCTGTTGCCGTTAACGCCATAGAGCCTTTTCGTGCCTTCCTGGCGTTTCGAACCGAAATCCGCCAGCGCGCCCCAGTCGCTGTTGCCCATGCCGATCGCGACACTCGGTTGTTCGTCGTCGAACTGCAGATCGATGTCGCCGCTGAGACGCTGGAACCGGTTGACCTCGCCCCACGGCACCGCCCAGGCGCCGAAGTCCTGCTCGAGCATCGCGACGGTCTCCGCGAAGACCGCCAGGCGATCGGCAGGTGGCGATTCGGTCCCGTAGAAGTTCACGCGCTCCATCTGGCTCAGGCCTGCAGGGGCGTTCTTCGAAGCGACGCTGTTGATGCCGTAGAAATGCGCCAACGTCATCGCCACCGAATCGAGCGCGGTTGTGTTGCGCCATTTGCGCAATGCCGCAATGGGCTCGGCGAGCGCGGGGTCCGCGTTTTCGGCATCGTCGTAGGCCTGGATGAGGCCGGGAATCAGCCGCTCGAACCCGGGCAGGTACGGGTCGTGCGTGAGGTCGATGAGTCCCTGAATCGTCAGGTCCCCGATGCCGCTCAGGAGCCGTACGGCATTGATTCCGCGAAAGTTCTCGGGGTCTGGCGCCATGTACACGGGGTAGTCCTCGCGCCTGGGGCTGAACTGGGCCGCCGACGTGAACGGAGTTGCGTTGGTGTTTTGTATCCAGCCGTTCGGCGGGTTGACGACCGTGACGATCTCGTCGACCGTGTGGACGCCCTGCCAGTCGGTCGCCGGGTCGCTGCCATCTACGGGTTGCGAATAATCGAACTGCGGGTCGCGCCGTGGCACGAAATTGCCGTGGAAATAGGCAATGTTGCCGCTGCTGTCCGCGTACACGGTGTTGTTCGAGGAGTTCGAGCGCAGGTCCATCATATCGCGGAACCCGTCGAGGCCCTCCTGCTTCGTGCGAATGTACGACTGCGTCAGCGCCGTAACCGGGTCCCAATTGATGCGCGTGGCGACCCAGTTGCCGTCGATTTCGTTCGTTATCGGCCCGTGATGCGTCCGGTACAGCGTGAAGGTGCGTTCGCCGACGCCCTCGCCGTCTTTGTATTTCAACGTGACGTCATACGATTCCACGGGCCGCATTTCGTCGCCGTAGCGGTACACCAACTCCCCGTCGACTTCGCTCACGTCCTCGATGAATTCGTCAATGAAGTCGACGTTGGTCGACGTGTGCATCCAGCCCGTGTTTTCGTTGAACCCCTGGTAAACGAAGAACTGCCCCCAGGTGACCGCGCCGTAGGCGTCGAGACCCTCCTCGCTGACCACGTGGACCTCGCCGCGGAAATAGAACGACGTATGCGGATTGATCAGCAGCATGGCGTCGCCGGAGCGTGTGTGTTCGCCGGCAATCGCAAAGCCGTTGGAGGCGTTTTGCGCGCCGCCGAACGCGGACACGGGCGCCCTGGCCTGCCTGTTGTCTCCGTAGAACCCGGCGATGCCGTCCAGTGGAATCTGCTCGATGTCGCCACCGATCGAGCCCTCGAAGAAATACATCGGCATCCACGGCTCGAATCGTTGCAGCAGGGCAGGCTCGACGTCCGGGTTTGCCGCCAGGTAGTAGTTCAGGCCGTCCGCGTAGGCATCGCACAGTGCCCGCAGCCAGCCGGGTGCGCTCGCATAGGCTGCCTTGGCCTCGTCAACCGTCATGTACAGGCGCGCCCGCACATCGCTGTAGATGGCGGCTTCCCCGTCGACCTCGGCCAGCCGCCCGGTCGCCCAGATGTAGTTGCGTTCGATGCGCGGGAAGTCGTCCTCGGCCTGCGCGTACAGCATGCCGAACACGGCGTCGGCATCGGTCTTGCCGTATACATGCGGCACGCCGAAGTCGTCGCGGATGATTTCCACACGTGCAGCGCGGGCGGCGAGGCGTTTCAGCTCCGGCTCCGCAGTGGCTCCGGGCGGCGGCTCTTGCGGAGAACAGGCGGCAACGAACACCAGCATTGCGAGCAGCACCAGGTGACGTTTCATTCGAGTCAGTGATGTCATGAGAGCTTGCGGCAGGCGCCGCACCTACGCGATAAGATCGTCAATACTAGTCGAGGCCTGAGTGAGGTCAAACATGAAACGAGCACTGGCAACTCTCTTAGTCGCCCTCCTCGCTGTGACCGCGACTGCGGAGGAACGCCCGCGGGCGCGCGATGCGGGTCTCGAGGTCGGCATATTCCCGACCGGTGCAATGAACGCGATAACCGACGTGAACGGTGTCCTGGTCGGGCACGAGACGGTCATCGAGGGCGATGACGTCCGTACTGGCGTCACGGCGATTATTCCCGGGCCCGGCAACCCGTATACGCATCCGGTACCGGCCGGCATTCATGTCGGCAACGGCTACGGCAAGCTCGTCGGGGAGACCCAGGTGCGCGAGCTGGGTGAAATCGAAACCCCCATTCTGCTGACCTGCACGCTGTGCGTCTGGAGCGCCGCCAACGCGCTCAAGGAATGGGTGTACGAGCAACCCGGCATGGGCGAGCACACGATCAACCCGATTGTCGGCGAGACCAACGACGGACGCGTCAACAACATGTGGGCGGACCCGGTCCAGCGCGGCGAAGTATTCGACGCGCTAGGCAATGCCAATGGCGGCCCTGTGCCCGAGGGCAGCGTCGGCGCCGGAACCGGCACGCAGGCATTCGGCTGGAAAGGCGGCATCGGCACGAGCTCCCGCGTGCTGCCGGACTCGCTCGGCGGCTACACCATCGGCGTGCTCGTGCAGACGAACTTCGGCGGCGTGTTGACCATGAACGGCGCCCCGGTCGGCCGCGAACTGGGCACTTACTCGTTTTCCGATGAGCTGTCAGCGGACGGCTCGATCATGATGGTCGTTGCAACCGATGCCCCGCTCGGCGCCCGCAATCTCGAGCGCCTCGCTATGCGCGCAATGATGGGGCTGGCGCGTACCGGCTCGTTCGCGAGCAACGGATCGGGTGACTATGTCATCGCCTTCTCGACGCACCCGGACGTGAGGCGGCCAAGGGACGGCGATACGCCTGTCTCAGCGCCGGGGCTGGCCAATCCGTCGATGTCGCCACTGTTCGCAGCGACAGTCGAGGCAACCGAAGAGGCCATCTATAACGCCATCTTCGCGGCAACCACCGTGTCGAGTTCGCGCGGCGCGCTCGAGGCGATTCCGATCGACAGGCTACTCGAGATCCTGGAGAAACACAGGGCTCTTCGAGTGCGATAAACTCCGCGCAATACGAACAAAAACCAACGTACCCGCCCGGTACCAGGAGACCCACACAATGCGAACTTGGCTGCTCGCGGTCATGGCGACCACCTTTGTCTTTGCCTCCAGTGTTGTGGCGGCACAGACCGTTACCATCGATGTGCGGGATGCGGACGCCGACATGTTCTCACCCGACGTCGCTTTCGACGACTCGATCCCGACGCCGGCCGAGTTCCTGGGCTTCAAGCTGGGACACGAACCCGTCCGGCATCACCAGCTGGTCGACTACGTCCGCCACGTTGCGGGACTCAGCGATCGCCTGACCGTGGAGACGATCGGCTACTCGCATGAACGGCGCCCGATTCTGTTCCTGGTCGCTACATCGCCGGAAAACCACGCTCGCATCGACGCGATCAAGGCGCAGCACGTCGCGCTGACCGAGCCCGCCAGTGGCCAGGGCGTCACCGATGACATGCCGATCGTGACGTGGCTCAACTACGGTGTGCACGGCGCCGAGGCCAGCGGCATGGACGCGTCACTGCCCTTTGTCTATCACCTCGCGGCGGCACAGGGAGAGGCAATCGAGCGGGTCCTCGACGAGTCGGTGGTTCTCGTCACCGCCATCTTCAATCCCGACGGTCATTCACAGCGCATTGCCTGGGAGGATGCCTACGGCGGCAAGCGCCGCATCACGGACCCTGCCCACGTCGAGCACATGGCGGACTGGCGCTTCGCGCGCACGAATCACTACTTCTTCGACCTGAATCGCCAATGGCTGCTGCTGACCCAGCCCGAGCCGCGCGCATGGATGCGCAAGTGGCACGAGTGGCGCCCTAACCTGACCGTGGACTACCACGAGATGGGCGGCCAGAACACCTACTACTTTCACCCTGGCGTAGCGACGCGCACCAACCCGCTGGCGCCGGCTCGCGCGGAAGAACTGATGGCCGAGACCGTGCGGACATCGGAGGAGGTCCTCGATAGCGAAGGCCGCCTGTACTACCAGGGCGAAGGCTTCGACAACTTCTACATCGGCAAGGGTTCGACGTTCCCGCTGGTCAATGGCGGCGTCGGCATACTCTACGAAGCCGCGGCGACGCGGGGGCGTGAAGTCGAAACGCAAAACGGCCTGCGGACGTTTCGCGAGAATATCCGCAAGCAGTACCGCACGAGCGTGGCGAGCATCGAAGGCGCCGTAAACCTGCGGCAGCCGTACCTGCAGTACCAGCGCGATTTCTATGCCAGCGCCCTCGACCAGGCCGATGACAGCTCGACCAGGGCCTGGGTGTTCTCGGCACCGGGAGACCCGGCGCGCTTGCACCTGTTTGCGGACCTGCTGAACTACCACCGGATCAATACGCATCGCCTGGCGCGCGATATTGACGTGGGCGGCGAACGCTTTCGCGCCGCTGAGTCGCTGATCGTGCCGGTAACGCAACCGCAGTTCCGCCTGATCCGCAGCATCTTCGAGACCCTGACCGAGTTCGAAGACTCGACGTTCTATGACGTCTCCACGTGGACCTTGCCGCCGGCATTCGGCCTCGACTACGCGCCGCTTGCCGGCAGGGATTTCCGCGACAACCTGGTGGGTGGCGAATACGCGCCGGCGATGCCCGTTGCGGAGACTCCTGACGAATCAACCTACGGCTATGTTTTCGAGTGGGGCCCGTACCACGCTCCGCGAGCCCTGCAGCGCGTTCTCGAGAACGGCATGCTGGCCCGCGTCGCAACCAAGCGGATCAACGTCGAGACGACGCGAGGCGATCGCAGTTTTCCGCTCGGCAGCATCGTCGTGCCCCTCGACCGGCAGGAGCGGCCCCCGGCCGCCATTCACGCACTCATGCAGACGATTGCTGCTGAGGATGGCGTCACCGTGCATGCATTGACATCGGGCCGCAGCACCACCGGGTCGGTCGACGCCAATGTTGGCGGGCCATCCGTGCGGCCGCTAGACGCCGTGCATGCGCTGGTTGTCATTGGCAGGGACGTGAATCTCTATGACGCCGGGGAGATCTGGCACCTGGCCGACGTGCGCATGAACATGCCGGTCACGCTGCGGCCACGCGACGGCCTTGGCGGCATTGAATGGGATCGCTACTCGCACATTATTTTTCCGTCCGGTGAGTACGAGGAGTTCGAGCCGGAGTGGGCGGGCCGCATGAGAACCTGGGTGGCTGAAGGCGGCACCGTTATCGGCATGCGCGACGCGGTTTCCTGGGTGCGCGCCAACACGATCGACTGGATCAACCCGGAAGACCTGGAAGCAGTCGAGGCTGCCGCCGCCGAGGCGAAGAAGAAAAAAGAACAGGAAGAAGCCGAAGCCGCCGAAGTCGAACGCCTGCCTTACGATGACAAGCCGGACTTCGAGGCCGAGAAGGTCATCGGCGGCGCGATATTCGCCGCGGATCTCGACAACTCGCACCCATTGGGATTCGGCTACGCGGACAGGCCGATTTTCCTGCACAAGAATGTCGAGGAGCCGATGGAGGCAACCGAGAACCCGTTCGGCACTGTCATTGCCTACACGGATGACCCGGTCTACTCGGGCTTTGTCTCGGCCGAGAAC
>JASJBB010000016.1 GCA_030066735.1 Woeseiaceae bacterium
TGTATACAGCACCGCTTCGACGCCATCGCCGCCGCTCTGACGCCGGACGTCGACCAGACTCGACGTCGTGCCGCCCTCGGACTCGGCGAGACATCGGGAGTGCCAGACGATCTCGTTGCTCTTGTGGCGGATGAAATAGTTCTCGTCGAACAGTTCCCACACGGCGTCGATCCTGTCGTCGCCGATACCGAGTTCCCGGAGCGACGAACGCGCCTGCTCGCGCTTCTCGGAGATCAGCTGGCCGCGCTCGATCGGGTGCTCGTCGTCGATTCTCAGTGCCCGCGAGGTCAGGTCGTAGAGGTCGCGGAACAGGGTCGCCTTCCATGAATTCCAGAGTTTCGGATTCGTGCCGCGCACGTCGGCGACGGTCAGCACATAGAGATAGTCGAGATGGAGCTGATCGCCGACCAGCTCAGCGAATTCGTGGATGACGTCCGGGTCGCCGATGTCTTTCTTCTGCGCCGTCGTCGACAAAGCAAGGTGCTGACGGACCAGCCATGCAACGAGACGGGCGTGGTAGGCACCGAGCCCGTGTTCGAGACAGAACGCCTCCGCGTCCACGGCGCCGAGTTCGGAATGGTCGCCGCCGCGGCCCTTGGCGATGTCGTGGAACAGCCCGGACAGATAGACGATCTCCGGATGCTCGAACCGCTGCATGATCTCGCTCAAGTGAGGGTATTCGTGATCGAAGCGGCTGAGCGCGAACCGCCTCAGGTTGCTGACCACGAACAGCGTGTGCTCGTCGACCGTATAGGTATGGAAGAGGTCGTACTGCATACGCCCGACGATCCGCCCGAACGACGGAATGTACAGGCCCAGGACGCCGTAGAGGTTCATGCGCCGCAGTTCGTGCGTCACGCCTTCCGGCGCGCTCAGAATCTGCAGGAACAGCCGGTGATTGCGCGGGTTCTGCCGGAACTCCTCGTCGATCAAGTGCAGGTTTCGCTGGATCAGGCCGATCGTGTATGCGCTCACGCCACGAATATCGGGGTTCTGCTGCAACAGCAGGAACAGCTCGAGCAGCGCGGACGGGTCGTCGGCGAATACGTCCTCGTGCACGGTCCTTAAGAATCCGTTCTTGACCTCGAAGCGCTCGTTCAGCGGCTCCGGGTCGGCGTTCGGGTCCATCAGGATCGCCTCTTCGAACTGCTGTAACAGCGCCTCGTTCAGGCGCGAGAGCTGCATGACTGTCCGGTAGTAGCGCTGCATCAGCTGCTCGACGGCAAGCGTGTAAGTCGCATCCTCGTAGCCCAGCATCGCTGCGAGCTTCGTCTGATGATCGAAGAGGATCCGGTCCTCGCGCCGGCCGGTCAGTACGTGCAACGCGAAACGGACGCGCCACAGGAAGGCCTGGCCTTCCCGGAGCTTGCGGAGCTGTCCCGATGTCAGGAAGTCATGGCCGACGAGCTCGGCCAGTGTCTCGCAGCCGAAGTGACGTTTGGCAACCCAGCCGACCATCTGGATGTCGCGGAGACCGCCCGGACTGCCTTTTACGTTGGGCTCGAGGTTGTAGCCCGTGTCGTCGTAGCGATGGTGCCGCTCGATCTGTTCCTTGTGCTTGTGCTCGAAGAATTTCGCCGACGGCCATACTTTGTCGGGTGCGACGGCCTCTTTCATTCGTGTGAACAGGGTCTCGGGCCCGTCGATGAGCCGCGCCTCCATCAGCGAGGTTGCGACCGTCAGGTCGGCATCGGCTTCGTCCTGACACTGCGCGACGGTGCGCACGCTGTGGCCGATCTCGAGGCCTGTGTCCCAGAGCACCGTGATGAAGCGTTCGAGGCCGTCGTCTCCGGCCGGATCGACGTCATCGTCGAGCAGGACGAGGATGTCGACGTCGGAGCAGGGATGCAGTTCGCCGCGGCCGTAGCCGCCGACCGCGACCAGCGCGAGGTCGCTGCGGGAGTCACCGACGTGCTGGTGCCAGAGGCCGCGGAGCAGACTGTCCACCACGAGCGCGCGCTCGTGCACGAGTTTGCTGACCGTCTCGCCGGCCAGGAACCGTTCTTTCAGTTCCAGGTCGGCGGCCTTGAGTTCGGCTTTGCTGCTAACGGTCGGCTTGTCCAAGTGTCAGGACCTCATAGCCGGAGTCGGTGATCAGCACGGTATGTTCCCACTGCGCCGATAGACTGTGGTCCTTGGTCACGACGGTCCAGCCGTCGTTCAGGAGCCTCACATGCCGTTTGCCGGCGTTGATCATCGGCTCGACGGTCAGCGTCATGCCTTCGCGCAGCTCTAGCCCAACGCCCCGGGTGCCGTAGTGCAGGACCTGAGGGTCCTCGTGGAATACGCGCCCGATACCGTGGCCGCAGTACTCGCGCACGACCGAGAAGCGGTTCTTCTCGACGAAGGTCTGAATCGCGGCGCCGACGTCGCCCAGATGCTTCCCCGGGGCCAGTTCCTCGATGCCGCGCCACATGCCTTCGAACGCGATCTCAGCGAGGCGCCTCGCCTGCACGCCGGGCTTGCCGACGTGGAACATGCGGCTCGTATCGCCGTGGAATCCGTCTTTGATGACCGTGATGTCGATGTTTACGGCGTCGCCGGATTTGAGCTTTTTCTCGCCGGGGATGCCGTGGCAGACCACGTGATTGACCGAGGTGCAGATCGACTTCGGGAAGCCCTTGTAGTTCAGCGGGGCAGGGGTCGCGTCCTGCACGTCGGTAATGTAGGCGTGGCAGATGCTGTCCAGTTCGCCAGTCGTAATACCGGGTTTTACATAATCCCCAATCATGTCCAGCACCTCGGCCGCCAGACGGCCGGCGGTGCGCATCTTGTCCTGCTCTTCGGGGGTCTTGATCGTGACGGTCATCGGGTCTTCTTGAATCCGGGCAGTAGCCGACCGGTCCGGGTTCCGAGATTCAGCTCTCTGGATGCCCGGGCGGCTTCGGTTCCACCTCTAAAAAAGTCTGTAGCAACGCGTTGTTGCCCGCGGCCGGCTATGGTATAAAGCGCGCGCCCTCGAGGCAATCATCCCACACGCTTGTCGTCACATCCCGCTGGGTGCCCCACCGAAAAAGGGGTTGCGGGCTGGGACAAGCGGAGGCTTAACCCGGAGAATATTCATGGCAGACGTATCCATGCGCCAGATGCTAGAGGCTGGCGTGCATTTTGGGCATCAGACCCGCTTCTGGAATCCGAAGATGGCTCCTTACATCTTCGGCGAGCGAAACAAGATCCACATCATCAACCTCGAGAAGAGCCTGCCGATGGCTCGCGAGGCCTGCGCTTTTGTCAAAGCAACCGTTGCCGACGGCGGCAAGGTGCTGTTCGTCGGCACCAAGCGCGCGGCGCGCGAGTCGATCCGCAATCACGCCGATCGCGCCGGCATGCCATTCGTCAGTTATCGCTGGCTCGGCGGCATGCTGACCAACTACAAGACGATTCGCCAGTCGGTCAAGCGCCTCGTGGCGCTCGAGTCGATGGCCGAAGAGGGCGGCTTCGAGGGCCTGACGAAAAAGGAAATCCTCGGGCTGAATCGGGAAAGAGAGAAGCTCGAGCGCAGCCTGGGCGGCATCAAGGACATGACGGGCCTGCCCGACGTGTTGTTCGTGGTCGATGTCGACCACGAAGACATTGCCGTCAAGGAAGCTCGTAAACTCGGTATCCCGGTTCTTGCTGTCGTCGACACGAACTGCTCGCCCGACGGCATCGACTACATCATTCCGGGCAACGACGACGCCATGCGCGCCATCGAGCTGTACTCGTCGATGGTTGCCGACGCCGTGCTGGACGGCAAGGCGTCGCTTCCCGAGGTTGCCCTCGGCGAGGACGAGTTCGTCGAGCTTGATGAGGAAGGCAACGTCAAGAAGACGACGGGACGCAAGAAGAAGGCAGGCAAGAAGGCGACGGTCAAGAAGAAGGCGCCCGCCAAAAAGGCCGCGGCGCCCAAGGACGAGCCGGTCGAAGAGGCCAAGGCCGAGCAGGAGCCGAAGCAGAACGAGGCGGCAGCGGCGGAAGACGCCAAAGCTGAGGCGGAGCCTGAAGCCAAGGCAGACGCCGATGAAGCGCCGGCGGTAGAGGAAAAGGCGCAAGCCGCCGAGGACAAAACCGAGCCGGCCGCGGAAGAAGCCGCCGCCGAACCCGAAGAGAAGGCAGCCAAAAAAGTCGCCAAGAAAACGGCGAAAAAGGCCGCCAAGAAGACAGCAAAGAAGGTAGCCAAGAAGGCCGCGAAGAAGACCGCGGCGAAGGCTGCTGACGAGGACAAAGAGGACTAGAAAGATGTCGATTTCAGCATCGATGGTAAAAGAACTGCGCGAGCGCACGGGCGCCGGCATGATGGAGTGCAAGAAGGCGCTCGTTGAGGCCAATGGCGATATCGACGCAGCCGCCGAGATCCTGCGCAAGTCGGGCCAGGCCAAGGCTGACAAGAAAGCCAGCCGCGTTGCCGCTGACGGCCGCATTGTGATTGCAACCGAATACGGCAAAGCACTGATCGCAGAGGTCAATTCGGAAACGGACTTCGTGGCCAAGGACGAGAACTTCGTCGCGTTCGCCGAAGCCGTTGCGGCCCTGGCGCTGGCATCGGGCACGACGGACGTTGCGGCACTGGCCGGCGAGAAGCTGGCCGATGGCCGCACGGTCGAAGAGGCGCGTACGGAACTCATCCAGAAAGTTGGCGAGAATATCGGCGTGCGCCGCATTGAAACGGTTGCTGCGGACGGCGTCATCGCAAGCTACTCACACGGCGCGCGGATCGGCGTTGTCATCGCGCTCGACGGTGGTGACGAAGACCTGGCGCGCGACGTCGCCATGCACGTCGCAGCGATGAACCCGCAATACGTCAGTGAGGCAGACGTGCCGGCCGAGACGCTGGAAAGCGAGCGTCGCATTCTGACCGAGCAGGCGCAGGATTCCGGCAAGCCGGCCGAGATCATCGAAAAGATGGTGACAGGCCGCGTCAACAAGTTCCTCAAGGAAATCACACTGCTCGGCCAGCCGTTCGTGAAGGACGACAGCCTGACGGTGGGCAAGCTGCTCGACGGGGCCGGCGCCAGCATCGCCGCGTGCGTGCGCTTCGAGGTCGGTGAGGGCATCGAGAAGAAGGAAGACAATTTCGTTGAAGAAGTCATGGCCCAGGTCAAAGGCACCGGTTGAACTACCCCGCTTAAGCCATTGATTTATTAGAGACTACGGTCAACGGATACGCTAAAATCGGACGCCGCACAGCCGCAGGAACGAAAAGGTCGATCCATGAGTGATGCACCGCTACCCTACCGCCGCGTATTGCTGAAACTCAGCGGCGAGGCGTTGATGGGCGATCTGGAATACGGGATCGAACCGGCCGTCATCCAGCGGATGGCGGCCGAAATTGCGGCGGTGCGCGAGAAGGGCGTCGAAATTGCCATCGTCATAGGTGGCGGCAATATCTTCCGCGGCGCCGGCCTGGCTCGGGCGGGAATGGATCGCGTCACCGGCGACTACATGGGCATGCTGGCCACGGTCATGAATGCGCTCGCCATCCAGGACGCGCTCGAATCGCAGGGCGTATTCGCGCGGGTCATGTCGGCCTTGCAGATCCACGAGGTTTGCGAGGATTACATTCGCCGTCGCGCAGTCCGGCACCTGGAGAAGGGCCGGGTCGTGATTCTCGCGGCCGGCACCGGCAACCCGTTTTTCACCACCGATACCGCAGCCAGTCTCCGCGCGATTGAAATAGGCGCAGACGTTTTGCTCAAAGCGACCAAGGTTGACGGCGTTTACGATGCCGATCCCGTCGGCAATCCGGATGCGTCCCGTTACGACACGGTCTCGTTCGACAAGGTCCTTGCCGACAAGCTGTCGGTCATGGACGCGACCGCTATCGTCATGTGCCGCGACAACGACCTGCCGCTGCGAGTCTTCGACCTGACCCGCGCCAATGCGATCGTGCAGGCAATGACCGGGGATGACATCGGTACGCTGGTGACGGCCTGACCAGAAAGGGGAAAGCAAGGTGTTAGACGAAATCAAGAAAGATGCAGGCGAACGAATGGGCAAGAGCGTTGCCGCGCTCAAGTCGGAGCTCACCAAGATCCGGACCGGGCGGGCGCACACCAGCCTGCTCGACCACATTACCGTCGAGTACTACGGCTCCCAGGTTCCGCTCAACCAGGTGTCGAACGTCAACGTCGAGGATTCGCGGACGCTGACCGTAACGCCCTGGGAGAAAGAGATGGTGCCCGTCATAGAAAAGGCGATCATGGGCTCGGACCTCGGCCTCAATCCCGCAACGGCCGGAACGGTCATTCGCGTGCCTCTGCCACCGCTCACCGAGGAGCGCCGCAAGGACATGATCCGCGTGGTGCGCAACGAAGCGGAGGGCGGCCGGATCGCCGTGAGAAACATCCGCCGTGACGCCATCCATGACGTCAAGGACCTGATGAAGGAAAAGATGATCGGCGAGGATGACGAGCATCGGGCCGAAGACGAAATCCAGGTCATCACCGACAAGTACATCGCTGAGATTGATGCATTGCTCGCCGACAAGGAGAGCGAGCTGATGGAAATCTAGTCAGGGCTCACTGCCGAGTCTTGTCCTCGCCATGGCCGCCGACACCAACACACCAGCTCACGTCGCTATCATCATGGATGGCAACGGCCGCTGGGCCCGGCGGCGCGCGCTACCTCGCCATGCAGGCCATCGCTCGGGCGTCGGGGCGGTGCGCCGCAGCGTGGAACTGGCTGCCGAGCGGGGCGTCAAGTACCTGACCCTGTTCGCATTCAGCAGCGAGAACTGGTCTCGTCCGCGGGACGAGGTCAGCAAGTTGATGAGTCTGTTCGTCGAGGCGCTGCAACGAGAAGTCGACGAGCTGCATCGTAATAATGTACGTCTCGAGTTTATCGGCGCGCGCAAGCAGCTAAGCCCGGGCCTCGTCGAGAAGATCGAGGCCGCGGAGGCGCATACCGCGGGCAACACCGGGCTGCGACTGCTGGTCGCGGTAGCCTACGGTGGGCGCTGGGACATCGTGGAGGCGGCGCGTTCGATCGCGGCGCGGGCCGCGGATGGCACGCTGCCGGTGGACGATATCGATGCCGGGACGTTCGCCGCCGAATTGCAGCTCGGCGGCTTGCCGGACCCGGATTTGCTGATCCGGACCGGGGGCGAACAGCGGATCAGTAACTTCCTGCTGTGGAACCTGGCGTACGCCGAGCTGTATTTTTGCGACACCTTGTGGCCGGACTTCGGCGACGAGGATTTTGACGCCGCGTTGGCGTACTTTGCGCAGCGCCAGCGCCGGTATGGACACACGGGCGAACAGATCGAGGCAGCCGGCTGATGAAACAACGCATCATTACCGCTCTCATCGCGCTCGTCGTCCTGTTATTCGTTTTGTTTCGTGCGCCGCAGGAAGTCGCTCTCGGGGTCATCATCGCCGTGATGCTGGCCGGTGCCTGGGAGTGGTCCGCGTTTCTCGAGCTGGGCAACGATGCGTTGCGACTTGTTTATGTCGCTGCTATCGGCGCGCTGCTCGCTGCGGTGACATTGCTGGATGTCGATATCACCCTGGTTCTGCAGGTGGCCCTGGTGTGGTGGCTGGCGGCGCTGGTCTGGACGTTTTTCTTTCCAACCCCTATCCCGGCGGTCGTGCGCTGGCTCTCCGGCGCGCTGGTGCTGGTGCCCTTGTATCTCGCGCTGATCGTTCTGTACCAGGCAGGGCCCGAACTCCTGCTTTTCGCGCTGCTGATCGTCTGGGTGGCGGACACGGGCGCGTTCTTCGCGGGCAAGTTTCTCGGGCGCGTCAAGCTGGCCCCCGAGATCAGTCCGAAGAAAACCTGGGAAGGCGTCATCGGCGGCCTGGTTGCCGTTGTACTGCTGACGCTGCTGCGCACGACGTGGGCCGAGACGGATCTCCAGGTGATGATTCCGTTCTGCCTGGCGGTCGCGTCGCTGTCGATCGTCGGTGACCTCACTGTGAGCATGTTCAAGCGCACCGCGGGCCTGAAAGACAGCGGCAGCCTGTTTCCGGGCCACGGCGGCGTGCTGGATCGTATCGACAGTATCTCGGCTGCGGCGCCCCTGTTCGCGCTGGGCGTTACCTGGGCGGGATTGGGCTGATGGAACGTTCAGTTCGCGTTCATCGCCGTGGCGCCAGACTGGCGGGAACTGCCGGGTCCGGGCCTAGTCAACATACTCTTGAGCCGTTCGTATCGACAGGACACTCGTAGATGGGCGAATTCCTGACAAATCTGCTGGCCTTTATCGTCGCGATCAGCGTGCTCGTGGCCATTCACGAGTACGGGCATTACATCGTGGGCCGATGGGCCGGCATGAAGGTGCTGCGGTTCTCGATCGGCTTCGGCAAGCCGATCGTGACCTGGGTGCGCGGCCCGGATCGCACCGAATACTGCATCTCGGCCATCCCGCTTGGCGGCTACGTCCGCTTCCTGGACGGCCGTGAAGGGCCGGTCGATCCGGAAGACGAAGGCCGGGCTTTCAACCATCGGCCAATACCGGCCCGAATCGCCGTACTGTTTGCCGGTCCGCTGTTCAATTTCATATTCGCGATTTTCGCCTACTGGCTGCTGTCGATGGACGGCGTGCCGGCCCTGAGGCCAGCGGTCGGCGAGGTCATGCCACAGACCTATGCGGCCGAGGCGGGGCTCGAAACGGGCGACCAGATCGTCGCGATCGGCGGCACGCGCACCGATAGCTGGCAGCAGGCCCTGATGGCCATGTTCGACAACATGGTCGCGGAGGGCCGAATCCCGATGACCCTCGAGGACCAGCGCGGCCAGCAGCGCGAGGCCGTGATTCGCGTTGGCGAGGATTCTGCCCGACTTACCGAGCCGGGGCTGCTGTTCGACGGTCTCGGCTTCCTGCCCGGCGCGCCGCCGGCCGTGCTGGACGATCCCGTCGAGAACGAGGCCGCCGCACAGGCCGGCATCCGCAAGGGTGACCGCATCGTTTCCGTCGACGCAAAGCCGGTTTTGGGATTTGTCGACCTCGTAGAGGCGGTCGTTGAGCGACCCGGCGAGCGCATCGATCTCGGCGTCGTTCGCGACGGCCGTCTCGAGAATTTCAGCCTCGTGATCGGCACGCGCGAGGTTGATGGCCAGACGTCGGGCTTCCTCGGCGTCCGGGCGCTGCTGGACGAACTCGGCCCGGTGCAGGCCTTGCCGCGGGCGCTCAGTGATACCTGGCAGCAAACGGCATTTACCGTGCGCATGCTGGCGCGGATGGTGACCGGCGAGGTGTCGTTCAAGAACGTCAGCGGGCCAATCAACATTGCCCAGTTCGCCGGCGACTCGGCGCAACGCGGACTGCGTTATTTCCTCGGCTTCCTGGCGATGATCAGCATCAGCCTGGGGGTACTCAACCTGCTGCCGGTGCCGGTACTGGACGGCGGGCAGATCGTTTACCAGACCGTGGAGTGGATCAAGGGCAGCCCACTTTCCGAACGGTCGCAGATTCTTGGACAGCAATTCGGCATACTTGCGCTGATTTTGCTAATGAGCTTCGCCTTTTATAACGACATTGCGAGAATTCTCGGTTGAGCAAGAGCAACAACAAACTGTTTACACGATTCAAGCTAGCGGCGCTTTGCCTGCTGTTGCCGATGACGGCCCTGGCGCAAAGCGATTTCGTGGTGCGCGACATGCGCGTCGAGGGGCTGCAGCGCATATCCGAGGGTACGGTGTTCAATTACCTGCCAATCAACATCGGCGATCGGGTCGACAAGATTCGCATCCAGGAGGCAATTCGCTCGCTGTACTTGCAGGGCTTGTTCGACGACATCGAGATTCGTCGCGATGGCGAGACCCTTATCGTTGCGGTGAAGGAACGCCCGTCCATCGAGAGCTTCGAAATCGAAGGCAACAAGGACATCAAGACTGAAGACCTGATGGAATCGCTGCGCGGCGTCGGTCTGGCAAAAGGCAAGACCTTCGATCGTTCCGTTCTCGACGAGGTTGCCGGCTTCCTGCGCGAGCAGTACTACGATCGCGGCAAGTACGGAGTTTCTGTCGAGACGTCGGTGGTCGATACGCCCAACAACACCGTTCGCCTGCGCATCGATGTCGAGGAAGGCGACCGCGCCAAGATTCGCCAGGTCAATATCGTTGGCAACGATTCCTTTGCCGAAGACGAAATTCGCGAGAACTTCGAACTCGACACGGCCAACTGGCTGTCGTGGATACGGCAGGACGATCGTTATTCCAAGGAAGCGCTGGAGGGCGACCTCGAGTCGCTGCGTTCTTTCTACATGGACCGGGGCTATGCGAATTTCCGCGTCGAGTCGACGCAGGTGGCTATCTCGCCAAACAAGAAAGACATCTTCGTAACGATCGGCATTCACGAAGGCGACGTTTACAGGATCTCGGAAGTCAAGCTCGTGGGCGACATGGTGATGCCCGAAGAGATAATGCGCGCCATGGTGCTGGCGCAGCCGGGTTCTATTTTCAACCAGCAGTTGCTTTCGTCATCCACCGAATTCATGTCGTTCCGGCTGGGCGAGCAGGGCTATGCCAATGCCGAGATCGAGCCCGTGCCCGAACTCGACCATGAGAACAAGGAAGCGGCCATTACGTTCTACATCGACCCCAAGAGCCGGGTCTATGTACGGCGCATCAATTTCCACGGTGTCAGCGAAGTCGACGACGAGGTGCTGCGCCGCGAAATGCGCCAGATGGAGAGCGCTTTCCTGTCGAACAATCTCGTGGAACGCTCCAAGGTGCGACTGCAGCGGCTGCCGTACATCGAGTCTGCCGAAGTTACGACGACGCCGGTCGCCGGCGTTCCGGATATGGTCGACCTGGACTTTGACCTGACCTATCGAATGCCCGGCCAGTTCAGCGGTGGCATCGGTTACTCCGAGTCGCAGAAACTGATGCTGAACGGCAGCATCGTGCATACCAACTTCCTGGGAACCGGCAATCGCGTCGCGCTCGAGGCGGTGTCCGGCCGTTATCAGAAGCTGTACAGCCTGTCGCACACCGACCCTTACCGGACCATGGACGGCGTGAGTCGTACTGTCGCCCTGAACTACCGCGACATCACGCAGTTCACGTCGGCGGCCTCCGATTTCTCCACGACCAGTGGCGGACTGACCGTCAACTACGGTTACCCGATTACCGAGTTCCAGACGATCTCGATGGGCCTGTCCTACCAGCGCGCCGAGCTGCTCGCATCGACATCGAGTACACAGCAGGCCCAGGACTGGGTTCTGAATAACGGCAATCCGTTTATCGAAGACACGGGCGCCGGTTTCAATTTCTTCGGCACCAAGTTCGACACGCTCGAAATGCAGTTCGGCTGGACGTTCGACAGCCGCAACCGGGCGCTGTTTGCGAACCGCGGTACGCGCCAGTCGCTGTTCCTGACGATGGCCGTGCCCGGCAGTGACGTCGAGTACTACCAGGCGCGGTACAACTTTACAAAGTACATCCCGATATGGGGACAGTGGGTTGGCAGGATCAACGCCGAACTCGGTATTTCCGAAGCGATGGGCGACACGACTGCGACACCGCCGTTCAAGCAGTTCTATGGCGGCGGCCCGTCGTCGGTACGCGGTTTCAAGGAGTCGTACCTGGGGCCGCGTGACAGCTTCGGTAATCCGTATGGCGGCAACGTATTGGTTGCCAGTCAGCTAGAGCTTATAATCCCGCTGCCGGACAAATGGTCCAGCTCGGCGCGTGCGGCGCTCTTCTACGATATCGGCAACGTGTTTAACACGGGCGAAGTCGCATTTACCGACAAGCTCGGGTCACCCGTCGAGTACAAGCCGACCGCGGATGAACTGCGTGCATCGGTCGGCATTGGCGTACAATGGCTCGCGCCGCTCGGGTTGTTCCGGTTCAGTTATGCGTACCCGCTGAATGAATACAGGGGTAACGACAGGTATTACGGAGACGAAGTCGAACGATTCCAGTTCTCCATTGGTCAAGCGTTTTAAGGAATGGATGTTTTTATGAGTTTCGCAAAGCAACAGGTATACAGGCTCGTTGTCGCCGCCGCATTGCTCGCCGCGGTAGTGGTTCCGGCCAGCGCCCAGGAACTGAAAATCGGAGTGGTCAATATCCCGGCATTGATGCAGCGTGCGCCACAGACGCAGGCGGCGATGGATGCGTTGCAGGAGGAGTTTGCACCCCGGCAACGCGAGATCCTCGCCAAGCAAGGCGAGTTCGAGGAGCTGGGCACCAAGTTCCAGAAGGACTCTGCCGTGATGGGGGAGACCGAGCGCCGCAACATGGAAAAGGAACTGCGCGATCTGCAACGCGAGGTAACGCGGCTGCAAAACGAGTATCAGGAAGACCTCAATCTTCGCCAGAACGAAGAGATGAGCAACCTCCAGGTATCGCTGCTGCAGGAGATCCAGGGTTACGCAGCGGCGCAGGGATACGACCTGATCGTCGGCGATGGCGTTCTTTTCGCAAGCGGCGCGGTCAATATCACCGAGGATGTGCTGCGCGCCGTCGAGAGCAACTTCCAGGCCGCCAACGCGTCGCAGTAGCGCAGTAGCCAGCCGCACGTGGCGATCAGCCTCGGAGAACTCGCAGAACGATTCGATTGTGAGTTGATCGGCGACCCCGCTGTCCAGGTCGAGCGACTCGGCTCGCTGGTTGATGCCGGCCCCGATGCGCTGAGCTTCCTTTCGAGCGACGCGTTCAAACAGCAGCTGCCTTCCACGAAGGCGGCTGCCGTCATATTGAAAGCCGAGAATGCCGCGGACTGTCCGGTTGCGGCTATCGTGAGTGACGACCCTTACGCCAGCTACGCGCGCATGGCTGCGGTTGTCTGCCCACCACCGGCCTATGAGCCGGGGGTCCATGCGACGGCGTTCGTCGCCGCGACGGCGAAGGTAGCCGAGAGTGCCCACGTGGCCGCCAATGCGGTCGTCGAGGAACACGCCGAGATTGGCGACAACGTCTACATCGGCCCGGGCGCCGTGATTGGACCGCGTTGCAGGATTTCGAGGGACAGCCGGGTTCTCGCCAATGCCACGCTGGTGCGTGACGTCGAGGTGGGCGAGCGCTGCATCCTGCACCCGGCCTCCGTTACAGGGTCGGATGGCTTCGGTAATGCGATGACGCCGGATGGCTGGATCAAGGTACCGCAGGTTGGCGGCGTACGTATCGGCAACGATGTCGAGATCGGCGCCGGCACGACGATCGATTGCGGCACGGTCGGCGACACGGAAATCGGCAACGGCGTCCGCCTGGATAACCAGGTGCACATTGCTCACAACGTCAAGATAGGCGATCACACGGCCATGGCCGCCTGCGTTGGAATTTCCGGCAGTGTGAAGATCGGCAAGCGCTGCATGTTTGCCGGCATGTCCGGC
The DNA here is from genome assembly GCA_030066735.1 of Woeseiaceae bacterium. Lineage (GTDB taxonomy): Bacteria > Pseudomonadota > Gammaproteobacteria > Steroidobacterales > Woeseiaceae > UBA1847. Next base: position 13,260 of record JASJBB010000016.1, read on the forward strand.
GCGGCCGGCCACCTCGAGATTTGCGACGATGTCGTTGTGCTCGGCAAGGGAGTGATCACCAAGAGCATCAGGAAACCGGGAGCCTACGCAGGCCTGTTCCCGGCCGAGGAAGCGCGTAAGTGGAACCGCCGTGTTGCATCGCTGCGGCGCCTCGATAAACTGCAAAGTCGCGTTAGCGAACTCGAGAAGAAAGACTCATGACGACCCGCGAGTTTCCGCTCGATGTCGACGCTATCAAGGAACTGCTGCCGCACCGCGATCCGTTCCTGATGATCGACGAGGTCACTGAATGCACGCCGCACGAATCGGTGACGGCCATCAAGCACGTAGCGGCCGATGAGCCGCATTTCGCCGGGCATTTTCCGGGGAATCCGGTGTTGCCGGGCGTGTTGATCGTGGAAGCGATGGCGCAGGCAGGCGGCGTCTTGTCGCATGTCAGCAATGGCGACCTCGATCCCAAGCCGCTGTACATGCTGGCAAGAGTCGAGGACGCGCGTTTTCGCCGGCCTGTCGTACCCGGGGACCGTCTCGAGCTGCGGGTGGTGGCCGACAAGGTCAAGCGGGGCATGTGGTGGTACGTTTGCGAAGCAAGGGTCGGCGACGAGGTGGTGGCTTCCGCTACTATAATTTGCGCACCAGGTGGAGATAAGGCGTGATTCATCCGACAGCAATCGTTTCGGACGCGGCGAGTATTGCCGACGACGTGCAGATCGGGCCGTACTCGATCATCGGCGACAATGTCGAGATCGGACGTGGAACGCGCATTGACAGCCACGCCGTGGTGAACGGCCCGACAACGATAGGCGAGGACAACCACATCTACCAGTTCGCGTCCATCGGCGATGACCCGCAGGACAAGAAATATGCGGACGAGCCCACGACCCTGACGATCGGGGACCGCAACACGATTCGGGAGTTTTGCACGATCAGCCGCGGCACGACCCAGGACAAGGGAGAGACGATCCTGGGCGATGACAACTGGATCATGGCCTACGTCCACATCGCCCATGACTGTGTTATTGGCAACAAGACGATCATGGCCAATAACGCGACGCTGGCGGGCCATGTGCACGTCGGTGACTGGGTCATTTTTGGCGGTTTCTCGGGTGCACACCAGTTCTGCAAGGTTGGCGCACATTCCTTCATCGGCATGTATGCCGGCGTCAACCGGGACGTGCCCGCCTATGTCACGGCATCAGGAACGCCGGGCGCACCGCGCGGCATCAATAGTGAAGGGCTCAAGCGGCGTGGCTTCAGCGCTGAGCAGATTCGCAATATCAAGAACGCCTACCGGCTCGTCTATCGCCAGGGTCTGAAACTGTCCGAAGCCATCGACGAGATCGCGGCGCGCAGCGAATCGCAGCCGGAGCTGCAGATTTTCCTCGACTCGCTGCGGTCATCGGATCGCGGCATCATCCGTTAGGGTTCCTGGCGTGCGTATCGGACTGGTTGCTGGCGAGGCATCCGGTGACCTGCTGGGCGCCGGGCTGATTCGCGCCATTCGCGAGCGCGTTCCGGAGTCGACGTTCGAGGGCGTTGCGGGTCCCGCCATGGTGGAGGCCGGCTGCGAGGCCTGGGCCGACGCCGAGGAACTGGCCGTAATGGGCCTGATCGAACCGCTGGCCCATATTCCCCGCTTGCTCAAGCTGCGGCGCTCGCTAGGGGCGAGGTGGAGGGCGGACCCGCCCGACGTGTTCGTCGGTATCGACGCACCGGATTTCAATTTCGGCCTGGAAAAGAAGCTGCGCAAGGCCGGTATCCGCACGGCGCACTACGTGAGTCCTTCCGTTTGGGCCTGGCGCTCCGGCCGAATCAAGACCGTGCGCGAGGCGGCGGACCGGGTGCTGTGCATCCTGCCTTTCGAGAAGACGCTGTACGACGAAGAAGGCATCGACGCCGTGTTCGTCGGTCATCCGAAGGCGACCAGCCTGCCTACTGATATTGACGTCGGCTCGGTGCGCGAATTTCTCGATCTCGGGACGGACCAGGTCGTGGCGATCCTGCCAGGCAGCCGCATGAGCGAGGTATCACGCCTGGGTCCGGTTTTCGCGGCTGCCGCCGCGATTCTGCTCGAGCGGCGTCCGGAGCTGCGTTTCGTGACACCGGTCGCGACACCGGCGCTGCGGCCGGTCATCGAGGCGCAACTGGAGTCGGCGGGTATCGCCGCGAAATTTCGTCTCATCGACGGCGATTCGATCGAAGCGATGTCGGCAGCCGACGTCGTACTGCTGGCGTCGGGCACCGCGGCGCTCGAGTCTGCGCTGCTCGGCAAGCCCACGGTCGCCGGCTACGCCATTTCGCGCCTGGGGGCGGCGATCGTCAGCATGATCGGGGGCATCAAGACGCCGCATGTCACGATACCCAACCTGCTAACCGAAGAACCGTTGATTCCCGAATTCATCCAGAACGACATGACGCCCGAGGCCCTGGCGGGAGCGGTTTGGGAGCTGCTCGAAGACCCGGAGCGGCGGGCGGAGATCGGCCGGCGATTTGCTACACTGCGTGAAAGCCTGGCGCTCGGCGCGGATGACCGCGCGGCCGAGGCCGTGATCGATCTCGCTACCTGATACCAGCAGACTCATTGATGCAGCAAACGCAGCTCTTTCGCTTCCAGGGGCCCGTCGCCGGTGTCGACGAGGCGGGCAGGGGGCCGCTGGCCGGGCCGGTGGTGGCGTCTGCGGTCATTCTGCCGGCGGACGACGAGCTGGAGGGGCTGGACGATTCGAAGAAACTGACGGCGGCCCGGCGCGACGATCTTGCGGCCGAAATCAAGCGTCGAGCCGTCGCCTGGTCGGTCGCGTGGTGCGATGCCGCCGAGATCGACGCAATCAACATTCTTGCCGCCACGATGCTGGCCATGCGGCGCGCGGTCCTCGGCCTGAGCGTGTTGCCGGTGGCGATTCGGGTCGACGGCAATCGCTTGCCCGACCTGAGGTTCAACGGCAGCCATATCCAGGGCGAGGCGATCGTTGGCGGCGACGGCAAAGTCGCAGCGATCAGCGCTGCGTCAATCATCGCCAAGACAACGCGCGATGCCTTCATGGAACGTATGGATCGCCTGTACCCGGGCTATGATTTCAAACGCCACAAGGGCTATGGCACGGAGCTGCATCGTGAATGTCTGCGGCGCAAGGGTCCCTGCGACCTGCATCGCCGGAGTTTCGCGCCCGTGAGGATGGCGGGATGAGCAGCGCACCCTTCGTTCACCTGCACCTGCATACCGAGTACTCGCTGGTCGACAGCACGGTGCGTATCGCGGCGTTGATGGAACGCTGTGCCGCGGACGGCATGCCGGCTGTTGCATTGACCGACCAGAACAACCTGTTCGGCATGGTCAAGTTCTACCGCAAGGCCGTTGCGGCGGGCATCAAGCCGCTCATCGGGGCCGACCTGCGCATCGCGAATGAGGACGACGCGACCCGCCCGTGGCACCTCGTGGTGCTGTGCCAGGACACGACGGGCTACCGCAACCTGTCGCGGCTCCTGACGCGCGCCTACCTCGAGGGCCGGGTGCGTGGCGAGCCGCTGGTGCACCGGGAGTGGCTGGACGCCGACAGCTGCGCCGGCCTGATCGCCCTGTCCGGCGGATTGCACGGTGATGTCGGCCATGCGCTGCACAACGATCACTACGATCTCGCGCAGTCGTTGCTCGACGGCTGGCAGTCGGTGTTCGGCAACCGTTTTTACCTCGAGCTGGTCCGAACCGGGCGGCCCGGTGAAGAAGATACCGTGCAGGCCAGCCTCACGCTCGCCAGCGATACCCGGACGCCCGTTGTCGCAAGCAACGATGTGCGTTTCCTGGATCGTGGCGATTTCAATGCGCACGAAGCGCGGGTTTGCATCCATGATGGCCGCACGCTGGGCGATGCCGACCGGCCGAAGAATTACAGCGAGGCGCAGTATCTTCGCAGCAGCGAGGAGATGGCCGAGCTGTTCGCCGACATTCCGGCGGCGCTCGAGAATGCTCGTGAAATCGCGCGCCGCTGCTCGCTGAACCTCGAGTTGGGCAAGAGCGTGTTGCCGGCATTCCCGGTGCCCGCAGGAAAGACCGAGGCAGCGTTCCTCGAGTCCGAGGCCCGGCGCGGGCTCGAAGCGCAGCTGCAGCGGATTTACGAAGCGCGGGAAATTCCGGGGAACGAACGGGATGCGACCGCCGCACCGTATTACGAGCGCCTGGCCGTCGAGCTCGACGTCATCAGCAGCATGGGATTCCCGGGCTACTTCCTGATCGTTGCCGACTTCATCCGCTGGGCGCGTGAGAACGACATCCCTGTCGGGCCCGGGCGCGGCTCGGGCGCCGGGTCGCTGGTCGCCTGGGTGCTGGGAATCACGGACCTCGATCCGCTGGAGCACGACCTGCTGTTCGAGCGCTTCCTGAACCCCGAGCGTGTCTCGATGCCCGACTTCGATATCGACTTCTGCATGGAAGGGCGTGACCGGGTCATCGACTACGTGGCCGAACGCTACGGCAGGGACCAGGTCGCCCAGATCATCACGTTTGGCACGATGGCGGCCAAGGCTGTCATTCGTGACACGGGGCGGATACTCGGCCACCCGTACGGCTTTGTCGATCGAATCGCCAAGCAGGTGCCGTTCGAGATCGGCATGACGCTCGACAAGGCGCTCGAGCAGTCCGAAGAACTCGCGGCGATGGTCCGTGATGACGAGGAAGTGGCGGCCATCATCGACCTGGCCAGGTCCCTCGAGGGCCTGTCACGCAACGCGGGCAAGCACGCCGGCGGCGTGGTCATTGCACCGACGAAACTCACCGACTTCAATCCGCTCTACTGTGAAGACGGCGGCTCCCAGGTCATCACCCAGCTCGACAAGGACGACGTCGAGGCAATCGGGCTGGTCAAGTTCGACTTCCTCGGGCTCAAGACGCTGACGATCATCGACTGGGCCGAGAAGATCGTCAACGCGTCGCATCCTGGCGCCGATTTCGATGTGTCCCGTATACAGGATCGGGATGCAAAGACGTTCGAGCTGCTGCGCAGTACCGAGACTGCCGCGGTCTTCCAGCTCGAGTCGAGCGGCATGCGCGACCTGATCAAGCGTATGCGCCCGGACCGCTTCGATGACCTGGTCGCGCTGGTGGCGCTGTTCCGGCCGGGGCCGCTGCAGTCGGGCATGGTCGACGACTTCATCACACGCCGGCATGCAACCAACAAGGACGATATCGATTACCTGCACCCGGACCTGAAGCCCGTGCTCGAGGAGACCTACGGCGTCATCCTCTACCAGGAGCAGGTCATGCAGATTGCCCAGATCCTGGCCGGCTACACGCTGGGCGGCGCCGACCTGCTGCGGCGCGCGATGGGCAAGAAAAAGCCCGAGGAAATGGCCAAGCAACGCGAGGTCTTTGTCAGCGGTGCGACCGAACGCGGTGTCGCCCAACAGACTGCGACACGGATCTTCGACCTCATGGAGAAGTTCGCGGGCTACGGTTTCAACAAGAGTCACTCGGCGGCCTACGCCGTGCTGGCGTACCAGACGGCCTACCTCAAGGCGCATTACCCGGCCGCATTCATGGCGGCGGTCATGAGCGCGGACCTCGATAACACCGACCGGCTCGTCACGCTGAAGGATGACTGCCGGAAACAGGGTCTCAAGCTCGTGGCGCCGAGCGTCAACGGCTCGGCCTATGCGTTTTCGGTCGCTGACGAGCAAACGATTGTCTACGGTCTTGGCGCCATCAAGGGAGTCGGCCGCTCGGTCGTCGACGCCATCATCGCGGAGCGCGAAGCGAACGGGCCCTACAGCAACCTGACGGAGTTTTGCCGGCGCGTCGATCACGACAAGATCAACCGGCGCGCGATTGAGGCCATGGTCAAGGCCGGGGCCATGGGGGATTTCGGATTGTCGCGCCGCGCGCTCATGGAGCAGGCGCCCGAGGCCCTGGCCAGCGCGGACCAGGCGGCGCGCGCGGCCGCGGCCGGTCAGAACGACATGTTCGGGCTCGAGGCGCCGCCCCCCGTCGATGACGTGCCCGTAGCCGTCGACATGCCGGAATGGCCGGAGCAGGATTTCCTGCGCTTTGAGAAGGAGGCGCTGGGTCTGTACCTCACAGGCCACCCCTTCGACGCTCTGCGGCGCGACGCGATGGCGTTCGTCGACGGCAAGTTGTCCGACCTGATGGCCGAGCCACCGCCACAGTCGACCAAAGGGGAGCGCAACTATGCGCAGGCGCAGCGTGAAGTAACCGTTGCCGGACTGATTGCCGACATTCGCAAACGCGGCAACCGCGTGAGCGTGATGCTCGACGACGACACGGCGCGCATGGAAATCGGGTTCTTCAGCGAGGCGTTCCAGGAATTTCGTCATTTGCTGACCAAGGACGAGATCGTCGTGATCAGTGGCGGATTGCGCTATGACGATTTCCTGTCTAACTGGACGGTCAACGCCAGGCAGGTCACGGACATCGACCGGGTCATCGAGAGCCGGGCGCAGGGAATCGTGTTGAGCCTGAAGCCCAATGGCCGGGGCGAAGCACTGCTTACGCAACTGCACGACGCCCTGCTGCCGCATCGCGAGGGCAGCTGCGACGTATCGGTGCAGTACATTGGCGAGTCGGCCACGGCGCGCCTGACGCTGGGTCCCGAGTGGACCGTGAAGCCGTGTCGTGAATTGCGCGAGAAACTGACCGAGCTGCTCGGCAGCAAAAATGTCCGGATGCTGTACGCACCGGGCCGAGAAATCAGGTAAGGTTCGTTCTGCAGCCAAGAATAACGATCTGCCATGGACCTGAAATTCCTTGAATTTGAACAACCTATCGCGGAACTCGAAGCCAAGATCGAGGAGCTGCGATTCGTCGGTGACGACTCCGAGATCAATATCAACGAGGAGGTGGCGCGCCTTCGCGACAAGAGCGAATCGCTGACGAAGAGCATCTTCGCCAAGCTCAGCGCCTGGCAGATCGCGCAGATTGCGCGCCACCCGATGCGACCGTACACGGCCGACTACCTCGAGCTCATAGCGCCCGATTTCCAGGAATTGCACGGCGACCGCATGTACGCGGACGACCCGGCCATTATCGGCGGCATCGGCCGGCTCGACGGCCGTCCGGTCATGTTCATCGGCCACCAGAAGGGCCGCGACACGAAGGAGCGCGTGCGCCGCAACTACGGCATGCCGAAACCCGAGGGCTATCGAAAAGCGCAACGCCTGATGCGCATGGCCCAGAAATTTTCGCTTCCTATCGTCACGCTGATCGATACGCCGGGGGCGTATCCGGGTGTCGGCGCCGAAGAGCGCGGCCAGAGCGAGGCGATTGCCTACAGCCTGTACCTGATGGCCGGCCTGAAAACGCCGATCATCAGCGTCGTGATTGGCGAGGGCGGCTCCGGCGGTGCGCTCGCGATCGGCGTGGGGGACCGGCTGCTCATGATGCAGTACGCGATCTACTCGGTCATCTCGCCCGAGGGCTGTGCGTCAATTCTGTGGAAGAGCGCCGAGAAGGCCGAGGACGCGGCCGAAGCCATGCGCATCACGGCCGACCACCTGAACAAGTTCGGTCTCGTCGATGAGGTTCTGCCTGAACCGCTTGGCGGCGCGCACCGCAATCCGCAGGATGCGGCGGACGTCATCCGCAACGCCATCCTCAAGAATCTCGAAGAGCTCGATGCTCTGTCGGTGGATCAGCTTCTGGAGAACCGCCAGCGCCGGCTTGCGAGCTTCGGCCAGTTCAAGGAAGCGTGAGCTTCGACCGCGAGAGCCTGGGGCAGGCGCTGCGGAAGCTGGCGCAACTGGCAGGACAACCCGAACGTCTCGTTATCGCGTACAGCGGCGGGCTGGATTCCGAAGTGTTGCTGCACGCCCTTGCAGCATTGCGCGGTAGCTTCGGCGCAGACCTCTTGGCGTTGCACGTCGATCATGGCTTGCAGGACGAGTCGCATGCCTGGAGTGCGCACTGCGCGTCGCGCGCAAACGATCTCGGCGTCGAATTCCGCGCTCTCCAGGTAGCGGTCGACAAGACGTCGGGGCAGGGTGTCGAGGCCGCCGCGCGCGAGGCGCGTTACGCGGCCTTCCGCGCCGAATTACAGCATGGCGACTGGTTGCTCTCGGCGCACCACAAGGACGACCAGGCTGAAACGCTATTGCTCAACCTGCTCCGCGGCAGCGGACCCGCCGGCCTGGCGGGCATCGGCGAGGTGCAGCCCTTCGGTCCCGCCTGGTTGGTCAGGCCCCTGCTGCCGTTTGCACGCGAAGAGCTGCGGCACTATGCGGCCGCGCATGACCTCGAGTGGATCGACGATCCGTCGAACGAGGACCGCAGTTTCGATCGCAATTACCTGCGGCACGAAGTCTTCCCTGTTCTGCAGGCCCGCTGGCCCGACGCCAGCAGCCGGCTGCGCCAGAGTGGCGTCCTGGCCGGGGAGGCGGCGCTATTGCTCGACCAGCTTGCCGATTCGGACCTCAACTCGCTGGGTGCGCGGGCAGACCGGCTGTCCGTAACCGGCCTGCTGGCGCTGGATGAGGAACGCCAGCGCAACGTGCTGCGCTACACGGTGCGCGAGCTGGGGCTGCCGCCGGTGCCGGCGTCGGCGTTGCAGAGCATTGTTACGGACCTGTTACCGGCTCGCGCCGACGCGCAGCCGGTTGTGCAATGGGACGGGGCCGAGGCGCGGCGCTACCGCGGCCGGGTTTACCTGCTATCGCAAGCCGACGAGTCCAGCCCCGTGCGCACTTTGCCTGTCGATGCCGGCCATGCCGAACTCGGTCCGGGGCTGGGCCTGCTCAGGCTCGAGCCGGGCGCCTGTCGCGGGTTGTCGACGGCCGTTGTGCAGGCGGGACTCGAGGTTCGCCGGCGGAAGGGTGGTGAACAAATTAAGCCGTTAGGTCAGGCACATACGAAGAAACTCAAGAAACTGCTTCAGGAAGAGGGCGTCGTGCCATGGATGCGCGAGCGCGTGCCGCTCGTGTACTCGAGCGACACGCTCGTCGCGGTTGCCGATCTCTGGGTGGCGGATGAGGCCGCAAGCTCGCCGGGCACGGCGATCCGCTGGGAAGATCGCCCGGCGCTGCACTAGTCAATTTGTGAGTAATACGTAGGTTTCACGACCGGCGATTTCGTTGTTTCCATGGTGGCGTTCTGTTAACGTCTAAAACCGTCTTTTATCCAACGACGGCGCATATTTCCAAGGGTTGGAGAAGAGCACTGAACCTGCTTTTCAGGTGCTTCTGATCCAGCCCTTTGTTGTTTCCGCCGGCCACAGGCCAGTCTATGACATCGTATGTATTTATCACGGGCGGCGTAGTTTCTTCGCTAGGCAAGGGCATCACGTCCGCCAGCCTCGGCGCCATTCTCGAAGCGCGCGGTTTGACGATCAGCATGATCAAGCTGGATCCCTACATCAACGTGGATCCGGGAACCATGAGCCCGTTCCAGCACGGTGAGGTTTTCGTCACCCACGACGGCACCGAGACCGACCTCGACCTCGGCCACTACGAGCGCTTCGTGCGCACGGCCAGGGGCGGCCGGCACAGCAACTACACCACGGGGCGGATTTACGAGAGCGTCATCGCCAAGGAGCGGCGCGGCGACTACCTCGGCGCCACGGTGCAGGTCATTCCGCACATCACGGACGAGATCAAGGAGAGCGTGCGTAAGGGGGCCGGTGACGCCGATGTGTGCCTCGTCGAAATCGGCGGCACGGTCGGTGATATCGAGTCGCTGCCGTTCCTCGAGGCGATCCGCCAGATGGGCGTCGAGATGGGGCATGACAAGGTCATGTACGTGCACCTGACGCTGGTACCGTTCATCCCGACCTCGTCGGAGATCAAGACCAAGCCGACGCAGCACTCGGTCAAGGAGCTGCGATCCATCGGTATCCAGCCAGACATTCTCGTGTGTCGTTCCGAGGATCCGCTGCCCGAGGAGCAGCGCAGGAAGATCGCGTTGTTCACCAACGTGCCGGCGAACGCCGTGCTCTCGGCCTATGACGCCGACGACCTGTACAAGATCCCGGGGATGATGCACGAGCAGGGCTTTGACGAGATTGTCACCCGGCAACTGGGCCTCGATTTGCCGCCGGCCGACCTCAGCGAATGGGCGGCGATCGTCGAGGCCAAGCAGAACCCTACCGCTGAAGTCGACATTGCCATGGTCGGCAAGTACATGGACCTCAAGGATTCCTACATATCGCTGGTGGAGGCGTTACAGCACGGCGGCATCCACACGCGAACGCGGGTCAATATCCATTTCACCGAGTCGACCGACCTCGAGGAACAGGGGCTCGACCGTCTGCGCGACATGGACGGCATCGTCGTGCCCGGTGGCTTCGGCGACCGTGGCATCGAAGGCAAGATCGAGGTCGTTCGATTGGCGCGTGAAAACGGTATCCCGTATCTCGGCATTTGCCTCGGCATGCAGGTGGCCGTCATCGAGGCGGCGCGTAACATGGCCGGGCTCGAGGGCGCCATGAGCACCGAGTTCAACAAGGACACGCCACACCCGGTTGTGGCGCTGATTACCGAGTGGCAGGACGAAAGCGGCGAGGTCGAGCAGCGTGACGAGGCGTCCGAAATGGGCGGCACGATGCGGCTTGGCGCGCAGCAGGTTTCGCTGTTGCCGGGAACGCTGGCCGCGGAAATGTACGGCGCGGAGACGATCGAGGAGCGCCACCGGCATCGCTACGAAGTCAACAACAACTACCGCGCACGTCTCGAGGAGGCCGGCCTGCGGTTTTCGGGACTGTCGGTAGACGACCTCGTCGAGATGGTCGAAATTCCCGATCACCCGTGGTTCCTGGCGAGCCAGTTCCACCCCGAGTTCACCTCGAACCCGCGCGACGGACACCCGCTGTTCAAAGGCTTCATCACCGCCGTGCGCAAGTATCGTGAGGGTGAGTTGCCGAAGGTGGCCGAAGCATGAAGCTTGCCCACTTCGAAGCCGGCAATGACCGGCCGCTGTTCCTGATTGCAGGTACCTGCGTCGTCGAAAGCGAGCAGATGTCGATCGATACCGCGGGTACGCTCAAGGAGATTTGCGGCGGGCTCGGCGTGCCGTTCATCTACAAGTCGTCGTTCGACAAGGCGAACCGCAGCTCCTCCGGCAGCTTTCGCGGCCCCGGCATGGAGGAGGGCCTGCGTATTCTCGGCGAAGTGCGACGCCAGCTCGAGGTGCCGGTCCTGACCGATGTTCACGAAGACACGCCGATGGACGAAGTGGCCGACGTCGTGGACGTGCTGCAGACGCCGGCGTTCCTGTGCCGGCAGACCAATTTCATCCTGCGCGCGGCCGGCGCCGGCAAGCCCGTCAACATCAAGAAAGGCCAGTTCCTGTCGCCGTGGGAAATGCAGAACGTCGTCGACAAAGCGAAGTCGACCGGTAACGAGAGCGTCATGGTGACCGAGCGAGGCTTCACGTTCGGCTACAACAACCTGGTGTCGGACATGCGCAGCCTGGCCGTGATGCGCGGCACCGGCTGCCCGGTGGTGTTCGACGCGACGCACTCGGTGCAGTTGCCGGGCGGTAAAGGCTCGGCATCGGGCGGGCAACGCGAGTTCGTACCCGTGCTGGCGCGGGCGGCCATTGCTGTCGGTGTTGCCGGTCTGTTTACCGAGACGCACCCCGACCCCGAAAAAGCGCTGAGTGACGGGCCCAATGCCTGGCCGCTCGGACAGATGCAAGCACTACTGGAAACGCTCGTCGCCATCGACGAGACCGTCAAGAAGAACCCTTACCTGGAAGACCAATGATCACGATCAAAGACATCAAGGGCCGCGAGATTCTCGATTCCCGCGGCAACCCCACCGTTGAGGCCGACGTCACGCTGGCGGACGGCAGTGCGGCGCGCGCGGCCGTGCCGTCGGGCGCGTCCACGGGCACCCGCGAAGCCGTTGAATTGCGCGATGGCGACAGCTCACGGTACCTGGGCAAGGGCGTGCAGAAAGCCGTGGCCAACGTCAACGGCGTATTGCGTGATGCGATTGTCGGCACTGAATTCGCCGACCAGCGGGCCCTCGATACGCGCATGATCGAGCTCGATGGCAGCGACAACAAGGGCAACCTCGGGGCCAACGCCCTGCTTGCGATTTCACTGGCGGCTGCGCGCGCGGATGCCATGTCGAACGGCGTGTCGCTGTTTCGTCATCTGGGGGACGGCACCGAGATGCCCGTCCCGATGATGAACATCATCAACGGCGGCGCGCACGCCGATAACAGCGTCGATATTCAGGAGTTTATGATCCTGCCAGTTGGGGCCCCGAACTTCGGCGAGGCGCTGCGCTACGGCGCCGAGATCTTTCATGCGCTCAGGAGCGTCTTGCAGGAGCAGGGCATGAACACGGCCGTTGGCGACGAGGGCGGCTTTGCACCGAACCTGCCGTCGAACCGGGCCGCGCTCGACACGATCATGACGGCCATTGAGCGCGCCGGCTACAAGGCGGGCGACGACATCCTGCTTGGCCTCGACGTCGCGAGCTC
>JASJBB010000095.1 GCA_030066735.1 Woeseiaceae bacterium
GGTTGCCAACGTCCTTGACGATGCCCGTCACCGGGCTGTGCAGGGCCGTCGAGACGAATCCGCCAGGCTCGGCGATGAGCTGGCCGCGTTCGACACGCTCACCCTTCTCGACCACGGGTTTCGCCGGCACGCCGAGATGCTGGCCCAGCGGCATCACGTAATTCCTGCCGAAAGGCACGCGCTGGATGGGCAGGTCGGCTGTCTGCTGCTTGTGGTGGGCCGGGTGCACCCCGTGTTCGAACCCGCGACGCAGCAATCCGAGCGCTTTCATCGCGGTCAGTTCCTCTTCCGCGTCGCCAGCTGCAGCAAGCGGCTACGGATGTTGCGGGCAATCTCCGCCTGGGTCTTCTCTTCGACTTCGCGCAGCTCCGCAGCCGAGGCCTGTTGCTGCGCGTCGAGCTGTGCCTGGTGTTCGGCGGCGAGCTCTGCCCGGATGTCCTGCTCCAGCCGGGCCGTGAACGGCGTCACGATGCCGGCGAGTTCCTGCAGGGTTTGCCAGGCGGCCAGGCGCTCGCTGGAGCTGTCGGCCATCAATGCCGAGACGGCATAGCGCTGCCGGGTATCTTCAGCCGCAACGACGTAAGGCGTCTTGCCCCTGCGCGCTTTCGTGTCGAGCAACAGCCATTCGTTCATAGGCACGGCCGAACCGGCATCGTCGGGCAATGGCTCGAAATGCGCAGCGAACCGCTGCTGGCCGAGCGCCCAGTCGGCGAGCGTAATGTCGGCCATCGCGTCGGCGGGCGCCGGGTTGCCGTCCAGGCTGATGCGCGATCCGAACACGCCGTCGGCGCGCGGATCGTAGCGGAACAGCGGCAGGGCGCGGCTGGCCACGGCGAGGCGGGCCTGGACCGCCGATTGGTCAGCCGGGAAACCGTGCCGTGCCGGACTCGGCGCGTAGACCTGCAGCAGGGCGGCGCCGTGGAACGACAGCGCCTGCAACATGCTTGCGCCGAGGTGTGCGGCGTCGGCGACGGACGAACTCGCGACAAACGCGTTGCGTTGCGCCAGCGCCAGCAGGCCGAGGTCGGCACGTGGGTCGCTGATCTCCAGCCCGCTGAATACCAGGACCTTGACCGGCAGCCCGGCGTTCAGCAGCCAGACAAGCTGGCTCAGTCCGCGACCCGCGAGCAGCTCATCGCTGCCGAGCAGCACCAGTGGCGGGCACAAGGCCAGCTCGTTGTCGTCGAGGTCCTGCCAGTGCAGCCGCGTCAGCGCGTCGCGCTGCCAATCGGCGCCATCGGGCTGCTCGATCTCGAGCTGCGCGAGCCGCAGCAGGCGCACGAGTTCGGTGGTTTCCTCGAGATGCCCTTCGACCAGGCCCGCCGCAAGCTGCGCCGATGACCCGGTCATGTCGATCACGACCGGCGCCTGGAACGGGTTATGCGGGAACGCACCGGCCCACGTGGCCGCGCTGCCGCCGGCAACGGCCAGGCCGTAGCGGGCGCGCCCCAGCCCGTGCGCACCTTCGACGATGCGGTGCCGTGCCGCATCGATCCGGTTGTAGAGGTCGATCAGGCGCAACAGGTAGTCGGTATCGATGGAGTGATCGCCGTCGTCGTCGCCAATGCCCTTTGCCAGGTCTTCGAGGTCTACGCGCGGGCTCCTGGTGCGTTTGAGCCTGTCGGTGATCGCGTCGAGATCGTCGATCGAGAGGGTGCTCGATAGCGTCTTCTCGATCAGCCCGGAGATGGCATCGCCCGCTTCGTCGAGCGACTGCGCAAAACGCTGTGAGATGGGTTGCTGGTGAAACTCGGTAACCGCCAGCGCCAGCCTGGTCGCCATCTTCTCGCCGGATCCGGCTTCGGCCGCGTCGCCGCCTGCCAGCGCGAACTGGCAGTAGCGTGACAGCAGGATGGCCGCCATCTCGCCGATGTCCGGGTTCTCTGCAACGCGTTCGAGGGTCTCCGACGTCGTGTCGGGCGTGTTCGTGTAGACGGACCAGAGATCGCGCGCGCCGGCGAGGGTGTCCGCATCCTGTTCGGCGGCCTGCAGCGCTTCGGGCTCGCAGTGGCCGATGCAAATACCGCAGGCTTTGCAGGCTTCGGGATTGATGACGATCGACAGCAGCTCGGCGCTGTCTTTCCGCGCCGCCTCGGCGTCGGCGAAAAACGGTTTGGTCACGGCAACCGGCAGGGAGCCGAGCCTGTCGCCAATCGCCACGATGCCCTCACTGATGGCCTGCTTGCGGTCGTCGGGCAGGGGCATCTTGTCGCCGAGCCAGGCATACGCTTCCTCGAGCATCTCGCCGAAGGTCGGCGGGGGGTCCCCGGCTTTCCTGTTGGCCGAGATAATCCGCGGCCCGAGCTTGGACGCGACCTGGCGCACCGCGTCGGCGCCGGTCAGTCCGATGCCGGCATCGATCAGCGCGGCGGGCGTCGCGGCGACCACGCCGATCGCGCTGTCGGGGCACAAGGTCCAGCACTGGCCACAGCCCGTGCACAGCGCCGGGTCGAACGCCGGCAGCATGGTCCGGGAGCGGCCGGTGTCGTTGAACGTCGAACTCAGCGGCGGCATCGTGCCCGTGGCGAGGAACGGATCCGCGGTCAGCCGCCCGGCCTGGCCGTCGCGATAGAGCACGCCGGTCTGGTCCCAGAAGCGCGGCAGGCTCGCGAAGGTATTGTCCTCGCGCGCCAGGTGGCGCACGGCCGCGGGCGCTGCGCCCGCCCAGCGACGCGTTTGTTCCGTTGCCGCTGCGCTGGCATCGACTTTGACGACGTTCTCGAGGCCAGCCTGGAACGCAGCGACCTGGCTGTCTCTCTGCTCCGCCGCCACGTTCGCGAGCAACCCTTTGCGCGCTGCAATGACGCGGCGGGCCTTGTGGTCCAGCAGCCCGGCCTTGATCAGCGCGCCGAACAGGCCGCCGAGCAGTTTTTCGCCGCGCAGGCCGTGGCCCTCGATCGGGATCTGATAGCGGTCGCCGGCCTCATGCACCGAAACCATGGCGCCAGGAACATCCAGAGTCGCCTGGATCTCGACATCGGGACCCGGGTCCTGGAGCGACGTTTCGCCATGGACCAGCCGATCGACACTGGCTGCCGACCAGGAGGGCCAGGCCACGTCGGGATGCGTTCGAACGCGACCACCCTCCAACGCGTGCAGCAGCGCGGCCGCGGCGCCGAGCAGCTCTTCGCCGCCATCGCTGCGGCGGATGGCTATGCTCAGTGACTTGCCCGGCGCTGCCGGTGAGCTCTGTGAGGCCCGAATCGCGGAGCCATCAAGGTCGGGATAGGCGCGGCGCAGCGCATCGAGCAGTACCTCGCGCTTCGGCTGGTCGCCGGAATCGTCATCGAACGCCACGCCCAGGTACCAGAGACCTTGCGCGTGCAGCTCGTCCCGGGCGGCCAGCTCGACGAGATCGGCAAGTCGCAGCGGCAAGCCGCCCAGCCCGTACAGGGCAGGTGTGCAGTGCGGCCGCCGCTTGCTGCCGAGGTCTGCGAGGCTCGCGCGAACTTCCCGGGTTAGCGGTGGTTCGCCGCCGATGGGCGCATTGGTGCGCTCGAGCACGAGCACCGACTTGCAGCCGTCGAATTCCGCGGCGAGCTCTGCGGCCGGGAATGGCCGCAACGCACGGATGCCGATCACGCCGGCCTTGATCTTGTGTTGTTTGCGCAGGCAGTCGGCCGCGGCCTGTGCCGTTTCGATGGCGGAGCCCTGGGCGACCAGAAGCAGCTTTGCGTCGTTTGTACGATAACGTGTCAACGGCTCGTGGTGGCGCCCGGTCTTCGCTGCGAAGCGTTCGAAGGATTCGCGCAGCGCATCGGCGACAAAAGTGTCGAAGAACGGGCGCCGCGCGAATGCGCCGAGCGCGAAGCTGTTCCTGTCGAACAGCGCGCCGGTGAGCACGGGCTCGTCCAGGTCGTGCCAGGCCGGCACGCGCCGGCGGGTGTCGCCGAACAGCAGCTTCTGGGCAGCCGTGGGCGCCTCGATGCGTTCGCGGGCCGCGCCGATGAAATCACTGGCCTGCGCGGGTGAGAGCAACCGCACGTCCTGCGCCGCCAACGCGGTCTGCTCGCTATCCATCGCGACCAGGCCGGGGACCAGGGACGTCTCGGCGACGCGTCGCGCGATGAAGGTGAAGTCAACCGCTTCCTGCACGTTGGCGGCGAACAGGACGAAGCAGCCGCTGTCGGCGCTCAGGTGAATCGTCTCGTGACCGCTGCCCGGCGCGGCGCCGTGAGCGGCCGCGGCGCTTGCTTCGACGTGCAACACGAACGGTGTGTGCTTGCCGGCAGCGGCAATCAGCAGGTCCTGCGCGGCGCCGATATCCCTGCCGGAGAGAAACGCCGTCGCGCGCCTGCCCGCCAGTGCCAGGCCGGTGGCTGCGGCAATCGCGCCCCGCGGCCCTTCAGCGGTTTGCGCGGCCAGCGGCTCACCGAACAGGTTGGTCGCGCCATGTTCGAGCTGGTCCTGCCATACCTCGTCGGCCTCGGCCATTGGTGTGGAGCCGCCACAGACGGCGTGCGTGGCAATGGCGGCTTCCGACAGCGCAACGGCGGTGCTGCCATCGAGCACGCCGTCGAGCCCCTCGTCGCGAATATCCGAACCGGCTGGCGCACCGAACACCTGGCGGTACCACTGGATGGCGACATTGCGCAGTGCCGCCATCAGCCGACTCCTGCCTGTCGCGATTCCTGGTCCTGGAACTGCTCGCCTTCGAGCCACACGATCGAGCGGGTGGCGCAGCGAAAGATCGCTGCGGGCGCAGCTTCATCGCCGCGGGTGTAATCGATGACCGGGAGGTTGTCGCGCATCGTGATCAGGTCCGGCGCTGCGTCGGCAACGCATTTCCCGCAGGCATCGCAGGCGACCCTGCAAAGCTGTGTCGCCGCCTCGCCGGCCAGCGGGATATTGCACTGGACGTAGAGTTTCTGGTTGAGCGGCACGAGCTCCATGAGGTCGCGAGGGCAGGCGGCCACGCAATCGGGGCAGGCCCGGCACTTGTCCATATCGACCTGGGGCAGCCCGTTGCTGTTCATGTGGATGGCATCGAACGTGCACGCGCGTTCGCAGTCACCGAGCCCGAGGCAGCCCCAGGAACAACCCTTGCCGCCGCCGGAGACGACGGCAGCCGCGCGGCAGCCCTCGAAGCCGCGGTACTCCGCGATCTGGTTGGCCTGCAGGTGGCCGCCATTGCAGCGCACGCGCGCGACCAGCTTTTCGGCACGGCCCGCGTCAACCTGGAGATACTCGGCGATCTGCTCGATGGCGTCGTCGGTGCTGACCGTGCACTGGCCCGGGTCGACGTCACCGGCGACCAGTTTCTCGGCAAACGGCAGGCAGCCCGGCTGGCCGCAGGCCCCGCAATTGGTGCCGGGAAGCAACTCGTTGGTCGCCTCGATGCGCGGGTCTTCGTCGACCTTGAGGAAGCGCTGCGCGATAGCGAGAACCGTGCCGAAGAACAAGCCGATTCCGACCATGATTAGCGGCGCAACGAGCAGGCTGTTCATCAGTTGAAGGGCTCGGCGCGAGCGATCAGTTCGTCAAGGCCCGGCTCGTTCGGATCGAGCGGTTTGCCGGGGTGAATGCACTTGGCAGGGCAGATCTCGGCGGCGGCGACGAGGTCTGCGTAGGTGCCGGCCTTCACGTCGCGGATGTAAGCCTGCTTGTCCTCGTTATAGGCGAACATCATCTTGTTGATGCTGATGCAGTCGTCGCAGGTCGTGCAGGCCGCGGTGTCGAGCCACGGTTCATCGAAGCTGAGCTCCTCCTCGGGCTCTTCGGCTTCTGCCACTGCGGGCTCGACTTCGTCTGCGTGTTCTTCAACCGGCGCCTCGACCTCGGCGGGCGCGGCCGCCGGCATCGTAGCGAGCGGGCTGCCGCCCGTGACCATGCCGGACAGGTCGGCGCCCATCAGGAAGTCAACGAGCTGGCCCATGGCTTCGCCGGCAGCTTCCGAGCGCACGCTCTCGAGCTCTTCCGCGTGTTCCTGCTCGCGCTGCTCGCGTTCGGTCTCGATCGCAACCCGTTGCTCTTCGATGATGCGATCGATGGCTTCTTCGACGTAGAAATTCTGGATGCCCGCCAGCTCCTGCAGCGTGTGCCAGTAGTTGAGGCGGTCACGGCATGCGAATACGAGTGCCCGGGAGACGGCCAGTCGCAGCAGCACGCCTTCGGCGTCAATTGCCCAGACGAAAGGCACGGCGCGGTCGGCGATCTCGTCTTCCGCCTCGAGGTACTGATCGACCGGAATGAGGTCGCGGGAATCGAGGCCCGCCGGGATTACCCGGAAGTGCTCGTGCAGGGCCGGCATCAGCAGCGCGTAGTCAGCGAATGTAAACGCGAGCTCCATGTCGGCCTTTTCGCCGTCAGTGCCGCGGTATTCGAGTTTCTCGACCGGCCAGTCGCCGTCGGGCTGCGGGTTGCCACCGAAGCTGACGCGCTCCGCCGCGTGGTCTCCCGCGTCGGGATTAACCAGCACGAACGGATGGGCGCGGCTCTCCAGCGCGGCGCTGGCAACGAACCAGGGGTCGAGCAGCGGCTTCTTGGTTTTGGACTGTGTCCCGCGATTGATCAGGTGCAGGCTCGTGCGATTGCTGTCGAGCGCGGACAGGAAACCGTCGAGCATGTCGTCATGACGTGCTGCCGAGGTCTGCGCAACCACGATCTGGCGGTGCCCGACGCCGAAGTAGCCCAGTTCGAAGCGATACGCGTCGAAGGGGCCGTCGTCGGGCCGTGCGCCGGGGTTGTCATAGGCGCGAACCGACGTCAGCACGTGGACCGGGAGGCGCGATGCAAGCAGTCGTGAGAACGATGGCAGGCCGTCACCGGCGAGGTCGGCGGCCGAAACCAGCACAAAGACCCGGGTGACGAGCTGCAGCTCGTCGTCCGAAAACGCCTGCCAGTCGAAGCTGGCAAACCAGGAGTCGTGCACGGCCGGATCGTAGCTGCCATCGATCTCGAGTGCGGCGACCCGGAGCGCCGCGAATAGCACGCCGTATTCGGCCGCTTGCTGTTCGTAAACGGCGGACGCGTGCGCGCACCGGTCATCGCTGTCGATGACCTGGACCTCGGGCAGGTCGCTGATCCCCGGACCCTCGATCCGGCCAACAAATCGAACAAGAACCGCATCGTCCTGCCAGGCCTGCAACGTGCGCAGGGCCGCTTCGATTCGCGCGCGGCGCGCCGTCGACATTGCGACGGATCCCGCGGCGCGATGCTGCAGCATGCCGGAGAGGGCGCCGCTGTCGAAATACTGTGAACCCAGTCCGACACTGGACTGGATGTTGCCGGGTTGGTTCGCGTCGGCTGACTTGGATTTCTCGACGTCCAGCAGGGCCTCGAGGCCATGAATGTGGCTGTCGATGCGTTCGCGAAGCTGCGCGCGCTTCTCCGAGTCCCGATGCCGGACGGCATGCAGCAGCAGGTGCAGCGGGACGCCCGGCCCGTAGCCGAGGAACTGGCCGCCCGGCGCTATGGCCGCTGCCAGCTGGTCCAAATCGGCGGCGAGCTTCTCGCGCGCGCTGTCGTTGAGGTCGAGCTCTTTCTGCATTGCCGCCGCCGCCGCGGCAAGCAGTGCCGCCGCAGCGGCCGGACCGGTGTCGCCCAGCGACTCTTTGAGATATCGCTCCAGCCACGGCAGGTTGTCCTTCAGGACCCGCGCGTCATCGCCGCCGGGCGCGAAAGACTGCAATGCGGCGGCGAAGAACTCGCTGATCGGGCGGGCGAGTCCGGTCGTCTCACAGTCGTCGGGTGGCGCCAGGTACAGCGGGTACTGGTAACGGATGACCGACGCGTCGCGGTAGGCGTTGAGCAGTGCCGGCAGCACCGTCGGCTCGGGTATTGACGTTTGTTCGGCTGCGGCAGGCTCGCCAAAGTGAAAACGCCGCAACAGGCGGAGCGTATCCTCGCTCACGGCCGTACTGTCACCAGTCACCTGTTGTACGTCGTTCTTGCTTTCCAGAACGGAGTTCATCGTTGCTCCGGGCTACAGGGCGAAACCGTCCAGTGCCTTGTTGATGCCGGCGAGCTTGTCGTCGGCGCTCATGTCCATGCCGACCGAGGACATCAGGTCGTATCGGGGTGCGTCGGGATTGTGGTACAGGATGCCCAGCGGCAGGACCGACTCGTCTTCGGCGAGCGCACGCGCCGCCGCAAGATCCGACGGATCGTGCTCGGCGTGATTCGGGAACAGTTTGATGACGTTGTCAGGAAGCTGTACGCCTTTCTCGTGCGTGAGCAGCTGCATCCGCGCCGGTTCGTCCTGCAGCGTCTTGCCAATGGCCTCGACGTACACGGGGCAACGCTGAATGATACGAACGAAACTCGTGCCCTTGTGCTCGTGCGCCATCTTGATCACTTCGTGGCGCAGCTGGGCGTTCCAGTCCACGATCTGCGCAACGAACGAAATGTTCGTAATGCCGAGTGTTACGGTCAGCGGATTCATCGGCGGCAGCAACGCGCCCGAGGGGTGCGTGTTGGTCGGCACGTCGAGCGGTGTCGTCGGCGATGTCTGTTTCTTCGTCAGGCCGTAGATGCCGTTGTCGAACACGAGCAGGGTCATGTCCATGTTGTAGCGCATGGCGTGAACCCAGTGCGCGGCGCCGATCGAGAAGCAGTCGCCGTCGCCGGTCGCGACCCACACATCCAGGTCCGGCCGCCGCGACTTGATGCCGCACGCGACGGGCAGGGCGCGTCCGTGCAGGCCGTGGAACCCGTAGGTATTCATGTAATGCGGCAGGCGGCTCGAGCAGCCGATGCCGGATACCGCGACGGTCTTCTCGGGCTTGACCTGCGAGTCGCGGCAGACCCGGTGCACGGCGGCAAGGATGCCGTGATCGCCGCAACCGGTGCACCAGCGCGGCTCCGCACCGCAATAATCGTCCAATGTGAAATAGCGATCCTTGACCTCGAGGGACCAGTCACCTTTCAAGCCAAACATGCTCAAGCTCCTTCTAAGTCTGCGAGGCGGGAATCAATCACTTCGCCGATCATGCCGGGTTGCAGCGGGTGGCCCGGCACCTTGGACCAGCAGTCGATATCCATCAGCGTGTGGGCGCGCAACACGTTCGCCAGTTGCGAGTAGCGCCGGTTTCCTTCGTCGATCATCGGCGCGTCCGGTTCGTCGCTGTAATTGATTTCGATCGTCATCACCTTCTTGAAGCCCGAGAAGATTTCCTTCAGGCCGGGCTCGAGCGGTGACAGGAATCGAAGATGCGTTGACGACACCTTCTTGCCTTCGGCCCGCGCGCGATCGACAGCTTCCTCGATAGCGCCGAGCGTCGAGCCCCAGCCGACGACCAGCAGGTCGCCGGTATCGTCGCCATGAATCTCGGGTGGCTTCAGCGTTTCGGCCAGCGTCGTCATCTTGCGGCTGCGCATGTTCATGCCAACCTGGTTAGACGCGGAGTCATACGCGATCTTGCTGTTACGGTTATGGGCAAGCCCCGTGAGGATGTACTCGCCATTGCGCATACCCGGAATCGGTCGCGGCGACAGTCCCGTGGACTCGTCCCAGTTATAAGGCGATATCTCGGGATCCCAGGCCGACTGGTCGACAGGTGGTGCGAACCATTCCTCGCTGACCTCCGGCCGTTCGATCGGCTGCACGCCCGTGGCGAGATTCGCATCGGTCAGGATGATGACCGGTGTGCGGAATGACTCAGCCAGCTTGCGCGCCATGACAACGAAGTGAAAACACTCCGAGATCGTCGCGGCCGCGATGACGACCTTGGGTGAATCGCCCGGCGATCCGTACAGGCTCGCCAGCAGGTCGCCCTGTTCGATCTTGGTGGGCAGTCCGGTCGCGGGACCGCCGCGCTGAACGTTGACGATGACCAGCGGGATCTCGGCCATGACGGCGAGGCCGATCATCTCGGTCTTGAGGGCCATGCCCGGACCCGAGGTAATCGTGCAGGCCGTCTTGCCGGCGTAGGACGCGCCGATCGCGAAGCCGATGGCCGCGATTTCGTCCTCGGCCTGGTGGACGAACCCGCCTGTCAGGTGGAAGTCCTCGGCGAGGTAATGGGATGCCGAGGTAGCCGGCGTTATCGGGTACATGGCGACCATGTCGATGCCGGCGGCCATGACGCCGAGACCGGCCGCCGTGTTGCCGTTGATGACCACGGCCGATTCGAGCCGGTCTTCGGGATCGGACGGGATTTCGAACTTGTAGTCGAGGTTGTCGCGGGCGAATGCGTAGCCGGCGTCGAACAGGTCGTGGTTAACCTTGACGACCTTGTCGCTCTTCTTGCGGAACGCCTTGGCAATCTCGCCCTTGGCCATGTCGACGTCGCGGCGGTAGATCGCGCACAGCATTCCCAGCACGAACATGTTCTTGCCTTTCCGCGGGTCGGGCACGATCTTGAGGCATTCCGCCTGGATCGGCAGTTCGTGCACGACGAGACCCTTGGCGCGGAAGTCGGCGACGGCCGCCGCGTACTGCTCGCGGATCCTCTCCTCGGGATCCTCGGCCCACATGTTGTCCAGCAGGACCACGCTACCTTTCTTGTAGGCGTGATTATCGATGCGTGAATAAAGCACCTGCTCGTTGAACGCGACGACCATGTCGGCCTCGTCGCCCATGTTGGTCACCTGCTTCGAGCCCATGCGCACGCGGATACCGCTGGCGCCCTGGCGCTCGCGCGCG
>JASJBB010000094.1 GCA_030066735.1 Woeseiaceae bacterium
TTGCTGAACACGTGGTTGCTGTTCCAGGAGTGCCGCGGCTCGCAGCGCTCGTAACGGCCGTTCTCGTCCTGTTCCCGCAGCAGGCCATAGTGCTCGACGTAGTTGGCGCTGGTCAGCTGCCAGTAGGCCGAGATGTGATGCAGCAGCAGGAACGGGAGCATGATCCAGCCGAACGCGACGATGAGCGCAACGTTGAGAACCAGCGTCAGGTAATAGGACTGCAGAATCTGGTTGTTGGGGTGCCACACAGGCCGGCCCCGGCGCTGCAGACGGTCCTTCTCGATAGCCCAGGCTTCGCGGAAGGCGCCGGGAATCTCGCGTCCTGCAAATTTGTAAATGCTTTCGCCCATCCGCGCGCTGGCCGGGTCGCCGGGCGTCGACACATTGCGGTGGTGACCCAGATTATGGTCAATCGTAAAGTGCCCGTAAGCAGGTACCGCCAGCACGATCTTGGCCAGCCATTTCTCCAGGCGGGAGTTCTTGTGGCCCAGTTCATGGCCGGTGTTGATCGCCAGGCCGGCCGTCATGCCGGTGACGAGTGCAAGCGCCAGGGTACCGGGGATGCTCAGCGGCTGCGTGCCCGCATACCAGGCAGCAGTGATCAGCGTTACGAAATGCAGCGGGACCGTCGCGTATGTGAGCCGCCGGTAATAGAGGTCCCGGTCGAGCTGAATTACCACTTCCTCGGGCGGATTGTTGCGGTCCTCGCCGAGAATCCAGTCGATGATCGGCCCGAAACCGAAGTTGAGCAGCAGCGGCAACAGCAGCCACAGTTCATTGCCCGTGATGCTGTGCAGCCAGATGCCGAGCAGCGGCTCGAGCGGGTACGCGACGGACAGCAGCCACAGCCAGCGTTTGCGGTCGACATAAACGGTGGCTTCGCCATTGGGCAAGGTCGCCGTGAATCCTTTCATTCCAGAAACTCCTGGGAACGGTCTGTCGGAACTTTATACAGCACAATGACATTTGTTTGCTGCATACTTTGGACATTCGCTCAAGGATTGTTGCAGCAGAAATGGATATCAGCGAAGCCATCGTGGACCAGAGAGTCATCGCCGATCGCAGGCAGTTCAGCTGGCGCACGGTCGTCTACGGTTTCGCCCGCTCCCGCAGGCGCTCCCCGCGTCGCGAAGTCGATGGGGAGGTCCTGTTCCTCGACTGGCACCACCCGTGGCTGTTTTTCCTTGCCGTCGGCACGATGATCTTCAGCTGCCTCGACGCTTTCATGACCCTGCAGCTGCTCGACAAGGGCATGTACGAGGCCAACCCGGTCATGGCCGCCATCCTCAGCCAGGGTACGACCGCGTTCGCGGTGTCCAAGATGTTGATGACCGGCGTCGGCATCATGATGCTCGTCTTCATGGCCAAGGCCCGTTTCATGAACCGGGTGCGCACGGGCCTGTTCCTGACCGCGTTCTTCACGATCTACGCCTGCCTCGTCTGTTACGAATTCGTACACTTGATGCGCGTTTTGTAGCCTGCATTACGTTTCCAAAATCAGTGGCTTGGGCTAAACTAGCGCCCCTTTTTCGCTAGCCACGAGCCGGCCGTTCGCGGGTCCGGCGCAAACGCTTCGCAATGAGTGACTCACTGAAGGACAAGTACGCCTCGACGCCGCTGTTTGCGGCCAATGCAACGGCCGTTGAGACGCTGTACGAAAAGTACCTCGAAAACCCGGCGGCGGTGCCCGACGCCTGGCGCGAATATTTTGCGTCCCTGGGCGAACCGGAGACCGAGGTTGCCCACTCGGCGATTCGTGAGGAGCTGCTCGATGAAGCGCTCTCCGGCGGCCGGCGCAAGACGCGGGTGCGCGGCACGGGCAAAGGGGCCGCAGCGCCCGGCCAGAAGCAGGCGGCTGTCTCCAGGCTGATCCAGGTTTACAGCCTCCGCGGGCACCAGATTGCCAACATCGACCCGCTCGGCCTGATGAACCGGCCCGTTCCGGGCGTCTTGAAGCTCGATTACCTGGGCCTCAGCGAGGCCGACATGGACACCGAGTTCCATACCGGCGGCCTCGCCAGTACCGGGGACGAGCGCATGAAACTGCGCGACATTCTCGAGATGCTCAAGACGATTTACTGCGGTGAGGTGGGCGCCGAGTTCGCCCACATCTCGCGTGCCCGGGAGCGTATCTGGCTGCGCAGGCGTTTCGAGCTCGGCGCGATGACCGAGAACCTTTCAGACGACGAGCGGGTGTGGCTGCTGGAGCAGCTGACCAGCGCCGAGGGCATCGAGCGCTACCTGCACACGCGCTACGTCGGGCAAAAGCGCTTCTCGCTCGAGGGCGGCGAGAGCCTGATTCCGATGCTCGACGACCTGATCCAGCAGGGCGGCGCCTCGGGCATCAGGGAAATCGTGATCGGCATGGCGCACCGCGGACGCATCAACGTCCTCGTGAACGTGCTGGGCAAGTCGCCGGAAGAGCTGTTCGAGGAGTTCGAGGGCAATTACGACGTTGACGAGCTGAAGGGCTCGGGTGACGTCAAGTACCACAAGGGTTTCTCGGCCGACATGAAGACACCCGGCGGCAATGTGCACATCGCGCTGGCCTTCAATCCGTCGCACCTGGAGATCGTAAATCCGGTCGTCGAAGGATCGGTGCGGGCGCGACAGCAGCGCCGCGGCGATGCCGAACGCAACGAAGTGCTGCCCGTGCTGGTGCATGGCGACGCGGCGTTTTCGGGGCAGGGCGTCGTTCCCGAGACGTTCCAGATGTCGCAGACGAACGGTTTTCGCACGGGCGGCACGGTCCACATCGTGGTTAACAACCAGATTGGTTTCACGACCAGCCGTCCTTCAGACGCACGCTCGACCGACTACTGCTCGGATGTGGCCAAGATGATCGAGGCGCCCATCTTCCACGTGAATAGCGACCACCCCGAGGCGGCGCTGTTCGTGACCCGGCTGGCGTTGCAGTACCGGCAGAAGTTCAAGAAAGACGTCGTGATCGACCTGGTGTGCTACCGGCGCCATGGCCACAACGAGGCTGATGAGCCTGCGGCTACTCAGCCGATCATGTACGGCAGGATTCGCGGGCATGACACGACGCGCAAGCAGTACGCCGACACCCTGATCGGGCGCGGCGTCGTGACGCCGGCCGACGTTGAAAAACTGCAGGACGAGTACCGCGACCGGCTGGATCGCGGTGAACCGGTGCCGCGTTCGGCGCTCGGCATGATCGGTGACGAGTTCACGGTCGACTGGAGCCGCTTCGCCGACGCGCAGTGGGACGACGCGGTCGACACGACGATCAGTCCCAAGACGGCGGACAAGCTCAGCAAGGCGATTACCGACGTGCCGCCCGACATGAAGCTGCACGGCCGAGTGCAGCGCATCATGGACGAGCGTCTGCGCATGGCCAAAGGCGAGATCGACATGGACTGGGGTTTTGCCGAGACCATGGCCTATGCGTCGATTATCGACGATGGCTTCGACTGCCGCCTGGTCGGCCAGGACAGCGGCCGCGGCACGTTTTTCCACCGCCACGCGGTTTTGCACAACCAGATCAACAATCGCGAGTACACGCCGCTGGAGCACCTGACCGATCGGCCCAACGCGTTCCGGGTTATCGATTCGCTGCTCTCGGAAGAGGCGGTGCTCGGGTTCGAATACGGTTACGCGACCACCGAGCCCGACACGCTGACGATCTGGGAAGGGCAGTTTGGCGATTTCGCCAACGGCGCCCAGGTCGTGATCGATCAGTTCATCAGTTCGGGCGACGCCAAGTGGGGACGCTTGTGCGGGCTGACCCTGTTCCTGCCGCACGGCTACGAGGGCCAGGGGCCGGAGCATTCGTCGGCGCGCCTCGAACGCTTCCTGCAGCTGTGTGCCGAGCACAACATGCAGGTGTGCGTACCGTCCACGCCCGCGCAGATGTTCCACATGCTGCGGCGGCAGATGGTGCGACCGTATCGCAAGCCGCTGATCGTGATGACACCCAAGAGCCTGCTGCGCCACAAGATGGCTGTGTCGCCGCTGACCAGCCTGTCGGACAGCGAGTTCGAGCTGATCATTCCGGAGGCCGAGAACATCGCGCCGAAGAAAACGCGGCGCGTCGTCTTCTGCAGCGGCAAGGTCTACTACGACCTGCTCGAATCGCGCCAGGTGCACGGCATCGCCGATGTCGCCATCGTGCGTATCGAGCAGCTCTATCCGTTCCCGATTCCCGAGTTCGCGGCCCTGCTCGAGCAGTATGCGCACGTCGAGGACATCGTCTGGTGCCAGGAAGAGCCGCAGAACCAGGGCGCCTGGTACCAGATCCGGCATCGCCTGCAGGAACCGCTCAAGGAACACCAGCAACTCTATTACGCCGGCCGCCCGGGCGCCGCTGCGCCAGCTTCCGGCATCTTCAAGATTCATCTGCAGCAACAACAGGCCCTGGTCGAAGCGGCGCTGGGCATTGAAAGCAAGCCCAGCAAGTCGACCAGGCCCAAGAAGACCCAACGGAAATCCAAATGAGTATTGAGATCAAAGTGCCGCCCCTGCCGGAGTCTGTCAGCGACGCCACGCTCGTTGGCTGGCACAAGAAGCCCGGCGACGCCGTCTCCCGAGACGAAAACCTCGTGGACCTCGAAACCGACAAAGTGGTCCTTGAAGTGCCCGCGCCGGCGGCCGGCGTACTCAGGGAAATCCTGATAGAGGATGGCGCGACGGTCACGGCCGGCGACGTCCTCGCGGTGCTCGAAGAGGGTGAGGTTGCGGCCAGCGAGGCGCCGAAGCCAGCCGCCGCTGCCAAAAAGGCGCCGGCGCCCGAAGCGGAAAAGTCCGCCAAGCCACCGAAGACCAGCCCCGCCGTGCGCCGCCTGCTCGAGGAACACGATCTCGACGAGACGATGGTGCTCGGCACCGGCAAGGACGGCCGTATCACCAAGGCCGACGTGCTGGCGTTTCTCAAAGCGGATGACAGCAGTAACGTGACGCCCGGCGACCCGGCGCCCGTCATCGTCGATGAGGACGCCGTCGTTGGCCTCGAACGCACCGAGCAGCGTGTGCCCATGACGCGCCTGCGTGCACGCATAGCCGAGCGGCTGATCGATGCCCAGCAGACCGCCGCCATGCTGACGACGTTCAACGAGGTCGACCTGACCGAGGTCATGGCGCTGCGCAGCCGCTACAAGGAGTCTTTCGAGAAACAGCACGGCGTGAAGATCGGCTTCATGTCGTTCTTCGCGAAGGCCTGCGTCGAGGCGCTGAAGAAATTCCCGGTCGTGAATGCGTCGGTCGAGGGTACCGACATCATCTATCACAACTATTTCGACATCGGCATCGCGGTATCGACCGAGCGCGGGCTGATGGTGCCCGTCATGCGCGACGTGGACCAGATGAGCTTTGCCGACTTCGAGCGCGAACTCGGCGAGCTCGCAAAGAAAGCGCAGGACGGCTCGATCGGCATGGACGACCTGACCGGCGGCACCTTTACGATCACCAATGGCGGCGTGTTCGGCTCGATGATGTCGACGCCGATCCTGAACCAGCCGCAAAGCGCGATCCTCGGCATGCACGCGATTCAGCAGCGGCCGATGGTTGTCGACGGCGAGATCAAGGCGCGGCCGATGATGTACCTTGCATTAACCTACGATCATCGCATTATTGATGGCAAGGACTCCGTACAGTTCCTGGTAACGGTCAAGCAGCTGCTCGAAGATCCGGGCCGGCTGTTGCTGAACATCTAGAGGTAGCAATGAGCAAGAGTTACGACGTCGTTGTCATTGGCGCAGGACCCGCCGGGTACATCGCGGCGATTCGCGCGGCGCAGCACGGCAAGAGTGTCGCCTGCATCGACGAATGGCAGAACAGGGATGGCAAGTATGCCTTTGGTGGCACCTGTCTCAATGCCGGCTGCATTCCTTCCAAGGCGCTGCTCGAATCGTCCGAGCTTTACCACCGGGCGCAGCACGAGTTCAAGAAACACGGTATTTCGACGGGCGAACTCGGTATGGATATTGCCGCGATGCAAAAGCGGCGCGCCGGAATCGTAAGACAGCTTACCGGCGGAATCGGCGGGCTGTTCAAGGCCAACAAGGTTGACGGCCTCGTCGGGCACGGCAAGTTGCTGGCCGGCAGGAAAGTCGAGTTCACCCCTGTCGATGGCGAGCCCGAGATTATCGAGGCAGAGAACGTGATTCTCGGCTCCGGTTCGGTGCCCATCGAACTGCCGATGGCGAAATTCGACGGCGACAGGATCATCGACTCCTGGGACGCGCTAGAACTCGACGCGGTGCCGGAACGACTCGGCGTCATCGGCGCCGGCGTCATTGGGCTCGAGCTGGGCAGCGTGTGGGCCCGGCTGGGATCCGAGGTCACGATTATCGAAGCCATGGACGATTTCCTGTTCATGGCCGACCGGGACGTCGCCAACGCCGCCGCGAAGGACTTCAAGAAACAGGGCCTCGACATCCGGCTCGGCGCCAAGATGACCGGCGCGACTGCGTCCAAGAAAGGCGTCAAGGTCGACTACGAAGACGCGTCAGGCGCGAACTCGATCGAGGTCGACAAGCTGATCGTTGCAGTCGGTCGCCGTCCATTTACGGACGGCCTGTTCGCCGACGATGCGGGCATTCAGCTCGATGAGCGCGGTTTCATCGTCGTGGACGACGAGTGCCGAACGCGCGTGAAGGGCGTTTATGCGGTTGGCGACTGCGTGCGTGGCCCGATGCTTGCGCACAAGGGCTCGGAAGAAGGCGTGATGGTTGCCGACCTGATCGCCGGTGAAATCGCCGAGGTGAATTACGACGTCATTCCGTCGGTGCTGTACACGGCGCCCGAGATCGCCTGGGTCGGCAAGACCGAGGCCGAGGTGAAGGAGAGCGGTCGCGCCTACAAGACCGGTTCGTTTCCGTTCGCGGCAAACGGTCGCGCCAAGGCGCTCGAGCAAACGAGCGGCATGGTCAAGGTGATTGCCGCTGAAGATGACGACGAGATTCTCGGCGTGCATATCGTCGGGCCGATGGCCGGCGAACTGATCGCGGAGGCCGTACTGG
This sequence comes from Woeseiaceae bacterium, assembly GCA_030066735.1. Lineage (GTDB taxonomy): Bacteria > Pseudomonadota > Gammaproteobacteria > Steroidobacterales > Woeseiaceae > UBA1847. Next base: position 6,981 of record JASJBB010000094.1, read on the forward strand.
CCCTCGAGTTCTCGGCGAGCACCGAGGACATCCAGCGCACGGTACACGCGCATCCGTCATTGTCGGAGGCCGTACACGAGGCGGCGCTCTCGGCGGACAAACGCGCGCTCAACTACATGAATCGCTGACGTCGCGGCGCGCCGCGGGCAGCATTCGCCTGCGGCTATTGGGCGGCAAGTCCTCCCGTGTACAAGTTGTACACGAACAGGAGATGGCCGGCCGAATGGGCCAGGATAACGATCCACAGGTTTCGCCCGCACAGGATATAGCCAAAGCCCCAGATCAGCCCCATGAAGACGGTGATCAACATGCCGCCTGGCCCCCACTGGTAATGGGCGAGCCCGAAGATCAGCGCCTGCAGGGATACGGCCAGCACCGACCCGCGGACTGACGAGCCGAAGATCTGCTCGAGCCTGCCGATCAGGAACCCGCGATAGATGATCTCCTCGGGGATAGAGGCGGTGAACGGCAGAATCAGGGCCATCGACACGGCGGCGCCGAGATTTCCCACGATGGCGTCATACTTCGAAATGTCGGGTTCCGGAACTTCGACGAAGTTCGATATCAGCGGCGGCAGAAAGGACTGGGCCAGTGCATACAGGCCCAGAATGCCGACAACCCACAGCGGCACAGTTGCCCAGCGCTCCGGCTTCCTGAAGCCCAGGCTGCGCAGGTTTCTTTCCCGGTAGTAAACGACAGCCAGTGTCGCGATCACCCCGACAAGCACACCTGAAATGCCCGACGCTTCGCTTGCAATGGCAATTGCCCCGGAACGAACGGCAAGCCCCTCCAGCCAGATCGCGAGCATGGAGCCGCCAAATACGATGGCGATATCCATGTAGGGCGCGTAGCTGCGGCTATTGTCGGTTTCTGTGGTCATTGGTTAGCTTGTGGATGCCCAATCTGGCATTTGCCGCAGGATCTGACGACAACATTCATGAACTGTATCCCGGTTATCGCTCTCGAACTGCTGGCGCTCTTTGTCCAGGGCTTTCAACTGGGTGTCGTCATATTGCTTTCGCGAATCTCCGAGCGGAAAGTGCTCTGACTGGAGGTCAATCTGTTCGAGGAACCTGATGTTGTCGTCGAACACGAATCCCAGGAATCGGCTCCGCTCGACAATCCGGCGAACGCCTTCCACAAGCCCGATCTCCTCGCTTAAGAGCAGTTCGCACACGCGCGCGCGTTCCTCGTTGACGTTTTTCTCTCGCAGGTAGTCGCCGTATGACATGCGTCGCTCTCAATCGGCCCGTGCAGTCACTTAGTACCGGACGCAGGCGCTCGGTTGGAAACGGTATCGGGAAACCGAGCCGCAAAATGCCGCCCTGTGAAGAAGCCGAAGGCCGGCATGACCACGGCCAGGCCCATGTAACTCCAGCCCGCGAAGCCCACCAGGCGATCCGGCAGCGTGATCGCGAGCAGCAGGGAAACCAGGCCGGTGCTTCCGACGATCGACCAGGCCAGGACCTCGTACCAGGTAAGCACTCGTTCCTCCGGCGTCAGCGCCAGCCGGTCGGCGCACCGCAAGGCATGCCAGTTGAGCAACACGATGCAGAGGTTCGACACGAAAAACCCGATGCCGTAGATGGCGAACAGGCCGCGCGCCTTGTCGACGCTGTCGATGTGAAACGTTGTGGGCAACCAGCCATTGGTGAAAGCGCTGACGGCCGCCGTCGCCATCGCGCGCAGAGGGTACACATAGACGAGCAGTACGAAAATCAATGCCAGGCTGACGACGGTCGCGAATGTCGTATCGAGTCCGAAGCGCATCGACCAGTTTCGATGGCCAATCCAGAACATTGCGAGGATGCAAAAGCCGAACAGGAAAGCCGGCACGGCGCGTAGCGCAATGATGAGTTCGTCGTAACTCCGCGGCACCGCATCGAAGGAAATAACGAGCAGCGTCAGCGCAAACGCGAACGCCGCGTCGACGAACGCCTCCAGCCGCGTCGTCGTTTCGCCCCGGTGATAGAAGTTGCCGGATTTCTCGAGCCCGTCCAGCGCGTCTTGTCCAGTCATATGCAGACAACCATGCAGGCCAGTGGGTTTATCCTACCTCAAACTTTTTGCCGTCGGGGTGGGCTAAGATACGAGGAATCACTGCGGGCGGTCCCAAATGCCAATAAAAAAGAAAGTCCTGATCGTTGTCCTCGCGTTGGTACTGATTGGTGTCGGCATTCTTCACGTCAACTATCCGCTCCCTTACGTCGCTCGGGTGATGATTGACCAGGGGCCGGATTACGATGACTTCGAGACGTTTCCCGCCAGCGTCATCCTGCCCGCTGACGCTCCCAACCCGATTCCGGCCGAACCCGACGCCAGAGTCATCGCACTGCTGGAATCGTATCCGGGCGTCGGCAATGTCGACGACTTCGTGGCGTCGACAGAGACCTCCGCATTGCTCGTCGTGCGCCAGGGAAAGCTGGTGCTGGAACGCCACGGGCTCGGTCACGACGGCAACAGTATCGAGAACTCTTTTTCCGTTTCGAAAGCCGTGACTTCGATGCTGGTCGGTATGGCAGCTGAGGATGGCGTGCTGCGGCTTGATGCTCCAATTACCGACTCCCTGCCGGAACTGCGAGAACGCGATCAACGATTCGAAGCGATAACCGTTGAAAACCTGCTCGACATGGTCTCGGGCATCGCCTATTCGCGAGAGATCAGGTTCCCTGTCATCAACAATGACGACCCCCTGGTCTACTACCACCCGGATCTTGCGTCCGTCGTCCTGGAAAGGACCGAGATCGCGGAACCGCCCGGTGAGTTTCGCTACAACAATTACAATACGCCGCTCCTTGGCCTCATCCTGCAGCGCACAACGGGACGATCGGTCTCGGAATATCTCGAGCAGCGCATTTGGAAGCCGATCGGCAGCAGTGCCGCTGCCGGGTGGACGACGGATCAGCAAGGCTTCGAGCGCATGGAGAGTGGTTTCCACGCCCGTGCGCTGGACCTGGCCCGGCTGGGGCTGCTGTACCTGGATCGCGGCCGGGTGGGTGACCGGCAGGTGGTGCCGGAGAGTTGGGTTCTCGCATCAACCGACACGAAGGCGAAGATCGAGCTCGAGGAATACGATGGCAGACGTTGGGGTTACCGGGCGGGCTGGTGGATCGTGCCGAGGCCGGAGGGACCCTCCGACTATGCGGCCATCGGCCACTTCGGCCAGTTCATCTATGTTTCGCCGCAATATGACACCGTCATAGTCCGCAACGGGCCCGGGCGCGGCGAGTGGGGTGACCGGGATTGGACCGCGCTGTTCTATTTCCTGGCGGAGGGCATGCCAGGTTTGAGGCGGTCGTCTACTCCGTGAATGAATCGTCCGAACGCGCGCAGCTCTCTACCGGCTCCGAGGCGCCGAAGGTCGACATCTTTGTGGTCCAGCATTCGTCGAAGACCGAGCAATAGCAGGCCTCGAAATCCATGCGCTCGAAATTCTCGAGAATCGAATCGAGGTGCTCCAGGTCCGACAGTTCGTACATTTCTATCCGTCTGTCCGGCGGGATCGTGCGACCGTTTATCGTGGACATGCTGTACGCAATGCGATCGTCGACACCGGCAAGGACACGAGTTGCGGCGTCCCAGGTCAGATAGGACTCCCCGTCGATCGTGACGCGGAAGTCGATGACGCGCGCCGGACCAATGCCGACGTTCGAGGCGATCAGAGAAAACCGGTTGCGAGACGGATCTGACTCGGAGCGGTTGTAGGAGCGCCCGAGCTCGAGAATCGGCACGACGGCCGCCCGCTGCTCGGCACGCATCAGGCTGGTTTCATAGAGGGACACGCCCAGGGCGCTGAGACCGATCGCGACGGCCGAGACGCC